>NZ_JBFUHJ010000100.1:0-15972 GCF_056402455.1 Paenibacillus sp. P4_A7
AAAGCAGTTAGGGTATTCTTTGCAAGCTGATGTAACAGCCGGAAGTGCGAATTTGTTTGTTTTTCAAGCTGATAACGGCAATGAGAGAACGCTTCTGCATAAGCGGGATGGATTGTTTCAGGATCGCAAGGGTAACGCTTCATGGACGAAGGAGCAATTATTACAACTGCTTGATGAGCAACCAGAGCAGTTCAGCAATAATGTACTGACACGTCCGCTCATGCAAGATTATTTGTTCCCTGTGCTTGGAACGGTGTTAGGCGCTGGAGAAATCGCGTACTGGGCATTAACGGGTGAAGCCTTCAAAACATTAAGTATGGAAATGCCGATCATTGTACCTCGTATGTCATTCACGCTGATCGAAGGAACAATTGCTAAGCATATGCAGAAGTATGAACTGTCTTTCGAGGATGTAATGCTGCATTTCGAGGAACGCAAAGCGGGATGGCTGAAAGAGCAGGATGGTCTGTCTATCGAGCCGCGATTTGAAGTAGTAAGAAACTCATTTGAGCAAATGTATAAGCCGCTTCTTGAGCTGGCAACGTCCGTACAACCATCCCTATCGAAGCTCGGTGATACGAATTTACAGAAAATTCTAGAGCAAATCAATTATATGGGCTCGAAGACGGTAGATGCTTTTAATAAGCAATTCGAAGCTTCGACTCGCCAGCTTGATCGGATTAACTTGTCGATTATGCCTGCAGGTAAGCCTCAGGAGCGTGTGCTTAACATGACTGCATACTGGAATCGTTATGATAAGATTTGGTTGGATAAGTTGTTAGAAGCACCCTATAGCCGCACGGGTGGCCATCAAATCGTATATTTATAAATCGAACATTATATTTCAGGGGGTTCATTCATTATGAGTACAGCTGACAATAGTATTATTGCTGATCTTGCATTAGCGCCGGAAGGCCATCTTAAGATCGATTGGGTACGTGCGCATATGCCTGTTCTAAATACGATCCGTGACCAATTTGAGAAGGAACAGCCCTTCAAAGGATTAAAGGTTACCATTGCACTTCATTTGGAAGCGAAGACAGCATATTTGGCTAAAGTAGTCAAAGCAGGTGGTGCTGAAGTTACCATTACAGGCAGCAACCCATTATCCACACAAGATGATGTTTGTGCAGCTCTCGTTGAGGATGGTATTACGGTTTTCGCAAAATACAATCCGAGTGCTGAAGAATTTAAACAATTGAATATTAAGGCGCTTGAATCAAAGCCTGATCTCATTATTGATGACGGCGGCGATCTGGCTACGATTTTGCATGCTGAACGAAGTGATCTGGCGGTTAATCTGCGCGGCGGAGCTGAGGAAACAACTACTGGTATCATTAGGCTAAAGGCGATGGAGAAGGACGGCTCATTAAAGTTCCCTATGGTCGCTGTTAATGATGCGTATTGTAAGCATTTATTCGATAATCGCTATGGTACAGGTCAATCGGTATGGGATGGCATTAATCGGACAACGAACCTAATGGTTGCCGGTAAAACGGTAGTTGTCGTCGGCTATGGCTGGTGCGGCAAGGGCGTTGCAATGCGTGCTAAAGGTCTTGGAGCAAATGTTGTTGTGACTGAAATCGATGCAATCAAAGCGGTTGAAGCGTACATGGACGGATTTGCTGTTATGCCGATGATTGAAGCAGCGAAAATAGGAGAGTTTTTCGTTACCGTGACTGGAAACCGTGATGTTATTCGCGGCGAACACTATGAAGTAATGAAGGATGGCGCTATCATTTCGAATGCGGGTCACTTCGACGTTGAGGCGAATAAGGTGGAGCTGGCAGCCATGTCATCAAGCGTTCGTACCGTTCGTCGCAACATTGAGGAATATAAGCTGCAGGACGGACGGAGCATCTATCTGCTTGCTGAAGGTCGTCTTGTGAATTTGGCGGCAGGTGACGGTCATCCAGCGGAAATTATGGATATGACGTTTGCGCTTCAAGCCATTTCACTTAAATATGTAAATGATAATTATGCAGCAATCGGTAATCAAGTCGTTAATGTGCCTTATGAGCTTGACGAGCAAGTTGCTCGCTTGAAGCTGGAGGCGCTTGGCTTCGGGATTGATAAGCTGACAGAAGAGCAGATTGCTTATTTAGACAGCTGGAAAGAAGCAGAATAACCGCATAAAGCGTAGTAGAAGAGCCGCGAGCAATCGCGGCTCTTTTTGATAGATAAGAATTTATAAGTTTCCACATATAAATGTGCTTATCTATCTACGCGAAACGAACGTTTATACCGCCTAGGTCGGCGACAACCGTTTACGCTTGCGTTGGATAATAGTTTGTGCAATTGCACGCCTGTTGATTAACTAATATAAGGTATCTAAAAACAGAAATGGTTACTCTGTGAGTAAATAGAACGATTGTTTACAACTATCTATCTATTTGTCGATAGGATATTGCTTTACATGTGATTAATCATAAGCAGCTTGGTGGCCATATTCAATTAGTATCACAATGTGAGACTAATGAGTATTCTTGTGGAAATAGTGATGGTGTAATTTCAGAATATGCAACTAATCCATCAAAGAGAGGGCATAGATCGCACTCAACCAGCAATTACGTTCATCCGTTGACACTAAATCGCAGTTCACCCTATTGCAGCCTCATTTAGTTTCAGAATTTTAAACTATGCGGCACACGCGTAAACGGATGGGCCTTTTTCTGGCGGCATATGCTCGTTTCACTGCGAAATATAGGCAGAGTATAAGCGTGAAACTTATACTCTCCTATATTTATACGAACCGTTTTTGTGCTCCTTATTGCTTGTTATTGGTTTCCAGTATTAGGTTAATCAACAGGCTTGATGAAATTTCTATAAAATGTAACCTTTCACATCTAGACTTCGTCTGAAGTTAAAATAGCAAAGGGGGGGCTTTTGTTGCAAACACATAAAAAGAGGATAAGTGTATGGGTCGTAATAATTATTATAATAGGTTTAATTGCGGGATGCTCGGCTAGTGATTCCAATAAATCTAGTTCGATCAGCTACTCACTAAGTGAATCGGATTCGAAGGCAAAGAACGACAGTTTGTTTAGAGACACTTCAACAGTGGATGCTGAAAAAGGAGAAGCAGCTGAAACAGAGGCTGGAGGTGGCGGAGGCTTTCTGGATAGTAATCTAACGAATATAGGCGGATTTATCCAGAAAATTATTTATACCGCTGACCTTAATATGCAGGTTGGAGATCTGGCTAAGGCAGCTGCAGAGCTGGAAAAAGCCATCGAAAAAAGCGGCGGTTATATTTTGCAATTTGAGGATACAAAGCAGAACGGTGAAATAGGATCCAGCTATACGATCAAAGTGCCAGCAGCAGGGTTTAAATCATTTATTGATCGAGTGGAGCAAATCGAACACCGCTATTTCGAGAGAAGCATCGGAGGCAAAGATGTTTCTGAAGAATATGTAGACCTCGAGTCTAGGCTGAAAGCGAGGCAGTTAGTCGAGGAGAGATTGCTGGTGATGATGGAGAAAGCGGTTAAGGCAGATGATTTATTGAAGTTCTCTGATCAGTTGTCATCCGTACAAGAGGATATTGAACGAATAAAGGGTAAAATCCGATTCTTGGATAAAAACGTATCCTTCTCGACGGTGGAGCTGCGTATGACTCAAACTGATCAAGCCATTAAGTTGGCCAATGCGGATAAGGAAGCGTTAGGAGGACAAATGTCTAGAGCATTAACAGGAAGTGCTAAGGTCGTAGTGGACGGTCTCAAGCTGCTTCTCGTTATACTGGCCGGAGCTTTGCCAGTCGTAGTTCTTCTCGCAATCATTATTGCTCCTGTTCTCTGGCTTTTACGCAGAAAAAAACAAAATAAGTTGCAAGAATCTGTACATGCAGGAGATGAGCAACAACCACCATCATCATCTTAACTATTAACCTGATAAATTAAATCCGATGTCATCGATTATCACCATTCTCAAAGAAAACAAACGTTTCACGGAGAAATTATGCACATAATAAATGAAAATTTATTAATGTGCTTATATATTTTAAAAAATCCTGCTCATTGAGCAGGATTTTTATTTTAGGTGGCGAACTATTCATCTTAGTGGGGAAAAGTGGGGCAAAGTGGTGGACATAGGGGAAGAGGTGGGGCGATCACATGTTTATGGGGGAATATCAACATAGCATTGATGAAAAAGGCCGCATCATCATTCCGTCTAAGTTCCGCGATGCGCTCGGTAACTCATTTATTGCAACTCGCGGTCTTGATAACTGCTTATTCGTTTATCCAATGAGTGAGTGGAGTGTACTAGAGCAGAAGTTAAAAACGCTGCCGCTCATGAAATCTGACGCGCGCGCGTTTACTCGGTTTTTCTTTTCCGGTGCTACGGAATGTGAGCTCGATAAACAGGGAAGGGTAAACATACCCAGCCATCTTCGCGACTATGCGAAGCTTGATAAAGATTGTATGGTGCTCGGCGTGTCAGGTCGCGTAGAGATTTGGAGTAAACAGACGTGGGATGGCTATTACGAGCAATCCGAGCAAACCTTTAACGAAATTGCCGAGAAGCTCGTCGATTTCGATTTTAACTTCTAGTTTGAACAACAGGAATGGAGGGCTGAAGCGTGTTTCAGCATATTACAGTGCTTTTGGAAGAAGCGGTTGATGGTTTGGCAATAAAGCCAGACGGTGTATACGTCGATTGTACGCTTGGAGGAGCGGGTCATAGTGAACTAATCGCATCCCGCCTAGGCGAAGGAGGGCGTTTAATCGCATTCGATCAAGATGATCTAGCTCTGGAGAATGCTCGTATCAGACTTGCTCCGTATATGGATAAAGTAACGCTTGTCAAAAGCAACTTTCGCGATTTGGAGCAGGAGCTTCGCGGCTGTGACGTTGAGGTGCTAGATGGTATTCCTCAAGTAGACGGGATTTTATTCGATTTAGGCGTATCCAGTCCGCAGCTTGATGAAGCGGAGCGGGGATTCAGCTATAATCATGACGCACCGCTTGATATGCGGATGGATCGAGATGAAGCATTAACTGCTTACGAAATTGTAAATACATGGGATGAACGTGATATTTCACGTATTCTGGATCGATATGGCGAAGAGAAGTTTGCTCGTTCAATTGCTCGCAGAATTATTAAGCAAAGAGAAAAAGCACCAATTGAGAAGACAGGCGAGCTCGCCGAGTTAATTAAAGAGTCTATACCGGCTGCTACTAGACGAACCGGGGGACATCCTGCAAAACGTTCCTTCCAAGCGCTTCGTATCGCGGTTAATGATGAGCTGGGTGCGGAGGAAGAGGCGCTTGAACAGACGATCAGATGCTTGAAGCCCGGCGGACGAGCATCGGTAATAACGTTTCACTCGTTAGAAGATCGAATTTGTAAACAGATGTTTAGTAAATACGTCGAGAAATGTACTTGTCCAACCGATTTTCCGTTATGTGTCTGCGGAAATAAAGGGAAAATGAAGCTAATAAATCGCAAGCCGATATTACCAAGCGAGCAAGAGCTTGAACTCAATTCTCGTGCAAGATCGGCAAAGCTTAGAGTAGCAGAAAAATTGTAAAAGGGGGATTTGAAATGGCGTACGTGAATGGTAATTTAGCTTTGCAGCCAAAGCGTAAGCAGGAGCAGCAGCCAGCTATCCGCGAGACGAAACGAGTCGTTGTTACCCGCAAAACGATACCTGTTCAGGAAAAGTTGCTGTACATGTTCACTGTATTGGTTTGTGTAGCAGTTGCCGGTGTTATTATTTTTAGATACGCACAAATCTATGATATGAACTTGAAAATAAAGCAGTTAAACAATAATTACCAAACAATGAATGTTGAAATGGAAGTATTAAAGAAACAGGTAGAAAAGCTGAGTGATCCGGAACGTATTCGTAAAATGGCGGAGTCTCAAGGCATGGTTAGCTCACTGGAAGGCGGCATAACGGTGCAAACCGCTGACAAAGAACTTGAGTCAGCTATGCGCGATTAGGTGAACAATAATGATGAAACGAATTAAGTTGCGTACACTGATGTTTGGAGGGATAATGACCCTCCTTTTTGTTATTTTAATAGGCCGAATCTATTATGTTCAGGTGATAGACGGCGCATTTTGGTATGGAAAAGCAAAGGAGCGGTGGTCAGCATCTGAAGTACTTACAGCGAAACGGGGCTCGATTACGGATCGCAATGGCAATATGCTGGCTATGGATGCTATTTCGTACAACGTTTCCGTTAATCCGAAGGCGATACATGAAGCTGATATTGTTGAGGAGGTCGTAAAGGGTCTGCATGATATTTTGAAGATACCTGAAGATGAGCTTCGCAAGCAAGTGACGATGAAGAAAACGGAAGATGGAGAATATTATGTGAATCGAGAGCTGAATAAAGGAGGTTTGCAGCTTGAGAAGGAGGTATCTGATCAAATCATTGAATTTCGGAATGAATTGAAGAAAGAATTGAAAGAGAAGAAAAAGGATGTGACTGATGTAGGTATCTATTTAACCGATTCTTGGAATAGGTATTATCCGAGAAATACATCAGCCTCTCAGGTAGTTGGTTATTTAGATAGAGAAGGTGTTGCAAAGACTGGCATCGAAGCTTTTTTTGATGAGCAGTTGAGAGGCGAGAATGGTTATATTAAGTATGAGAAGGATGGCAAACGAGTACAGTTAGCTGAAGGCGATGTTGACTTTAAGGCGGTCGAGAATGGACAGGATATAGCCTTAACAATCGATAGTGAAATTCAAGGTTATGTCGATGAAGCGTTGAGACAAGTCGTTGCTGAATATTCACCTAAGAGTGCTACCGCGATAGCAGCTGATCCGCAAACTATGGAAATTTTGGCGATTTCAAATATGCCTGAACATAATCCGAACGAGTATTGGAAAAACAATGCAAACTCTTATAATCATGCGGTTAAATCGTTGTATGAGCCAGGTTCTACCTTTAAGATCGTGACGCTTGCAGCAGCAGTGGAAGAGGGCGTCTTTAATCCGAACGATACATTTAAATCGGGTCAAATTAAACTTCCTGGCGTACCGAAACCGATTCGTGATATTAAGCGAGAAGGTTGGGGGAATATCACTTATCTCGAAGGCCTAAAGCGTTCCAGTAACGTTGCGTTCGTCAAAATAGGTTATGAAGGACTCGGAGAAGAAAAACTGCGTAAATATTATTCGGATTTTGGATTTGGACAAAAGACTGGCATAGAGCTAGGCGGGGAGCTGGCAGGCTCCATTAAATTCAATAACAAAAGTGATGTGGCTAGAGCTCCGATTGGACAAGGCGCTATTACGGTTACACCGATACAGCAGGTGGCCGCCGTAGCAGCGGTTGCCAATGGCGGGAAGCTGCTTCAGCCACATATTGTGAAGAGCATAACGGATCCGGTAACGAAAACAACAACAAATACAAAGCCTAAATTAGTTCGTCAAGTGATCTCTCCGGAAACTTCACGTTTGACTAGCGAATATCTAGAGCAGGTCGTATCCGATTCGAAGATTGGATCGGGTAAAAATGCTTATATTGACGGATATCGCGTTGCCGGGAAAACCGGTACAGCCCAAAAGGTTATAAACGGAAATTATTCGGACGATAAATTTGTGGTGTCCTTCATTGGCTATGCACCCGTTGATAATCCAAAAATCGTTGTCTACATCATTGTAGACGAACCTAATGATCCCTTGAAAGGGGGCGGCGCGGTTGCTGCTCCTGCCTTTAAAGAGATTGTTTTGAAAAGCCTGCGCAAAATGGGCGTAGCACCGAACTTTAAGTCAGATTCGGATTCCACGAAGAAGGAAATTTCGGTTAAAATTCCTAAACTGACAGAGCTTAATGTCCTTAAAGCTAAAGCGGAACTAAAAGCAAAGGCATTCAACTATGAGATCGTTGGCAGCGGGGGAACAGTACTGCAGCAGATACCGCCGGCAGGAACTTCCGTACACCCAACACAGCGAATTTATTTGATTACTGAGAAGCAAGAAAAGCTCACTGTACCGGATTTAACTGGTGCTTCTTTGCGAGATGCACTTGAAATTACAACATTAATTGGAGTTCGTCTTATTACGGAAGGGCAAGGTTATATTGTTTCACAAGAGGAAGAAATAATTAATTACAAACGAGTATTGAAGGTTGTGCTGGAACCTCCGATTGAAGGTAAGGGAGTCGTAGTTCCATCTTCTGATGCTGAATCAGATAAAGCCGCTGGAGATGGGAAGCCGGGATCGGAAGCCACCTCGAGTGGTAAAGAAGTAAGTGATGAGCAGAGTGGTACCAATGGCACTAACTAGGATGCGGGATCTAATAACTCATCAAATGGATCCTTAGGGCAAAACCAAAATGCGACTGGCGATTAATTTGTTTTGAAAATCTAGGGAAGCAAAGCTTGTTCTATCCCTCGCTTGTCCCGAATAGGCTGGGAATGAGCGTCATGTGCGCTCCTTCGAAACAGTCAGGCGAAGGGGGAACGAGTAATGAAAGTATCCAATGTAACGGTTAGACGCCGCTTGTTCATTGTACTTTTACTAGCAGGCTTGTCATTTATAGCTTTGTGTCTCAGGCTAGGTTATGTCCAGTTATGGCAGGGTTCAGAACTAACGGCAAGGGCAGAGGATTCCTGGAGGCGGGAAATTCCGTATGTCGCGAAGCGTGGAGAGATTATTGACCGAAATGGTGTTCAGCTTGCTTATAATGTTAGCTCACCAACGGTTTGGGCTGTTCCAGCGCAAATTAAGGAGCATCAAGCAACCGCTGCGAGACTTGCTCCGTTGCTCGATATGTCTGAGGAAAAAGTATATAAATTAATAAAAACAAAAAAGATGATTGTGCAGTTGAAACCAGGCGGACGGAAGATGACCCTTGAGAAATCGCAGCAGATTCGTGAGCTCAATTTGCCAGGTATTGTTGTAGCTGAGGATAATAAGCGGTTCTATCCTTTCGGCAGTCTTGCAGCTCATGTTCTCGGTTTTACCGGTATCGATAACCAAGGTTTAACGGGAATTGAAGCGATGTACAATACCGAGCTGAATGGGATAGGCGGAAGTGTCTCTTTTCTAGCCGATGGCGCTGGGCGTCAAATGCCTAATTCCTCCGATACGTATACGGAACCGAAGGATGGCCTGACGGTTCAATTAACGATAGACAAACAAATCCAGACGGTAATGGAACGCGAGCTTGATCAAGCGATGACGAAGCTGCAAGCGAACAGCATACTTGCGATTGCAATGGATCCGGATTCGGGTGAAATTTTAGGAATGGCTAGCAGACCTACCTATGAACCGGACAAATACAAGGAAGTGTCGTCAGAGATTTATAATCGCAACCTTCCGATTTGGATGACCTACGAGCCGGGCTCGACCTTTAAAATTATTACTCTTGCAGCAGCATTGGAGGAAAAGAAGGTTGATTTAAAAAATGAGCGGTTTTTCGATCCTGGAGCGATTGAAGTAGGAGGGGCGAGACTTCGCTGCTGGAAGAAGGGCGGCCATGGCAGTCAAACCTTTCTTGAGGTTGTAGAAAACTCTTGTAACCCTGGATTTGTGACGTTAGGTCAACGCTTGGGAAAAGAAAAGCTATTTGATTATATTAAAAACTTCGGCTTCGGCGCGAAGACAGGTATTGATATCGGTGGCGAGGCAAACGGTATTTTGTTCAAGCTTAAGCAGGTAGGTCCTGTAGAGTTGGCGACTACTGCGTTCGGTCAAGGTGTATCCGTAACACCGATTCAGCAAATAGCAGCTGTTTCCGCTGCTATTAATGGCGGTACACTCTATAAGCCTCATGTAGCTAAAGCATGGATCAACCCGGAAACCAAAGCAATCGTTGAGACCGTAGAGCCGGAAGCGGTGCGGAAGGTTATTTCGGAAGAAACGTCCAAGCAGGTAAGAGAAGCACTCGAGAGTGTTGTCGCCAAAGGTACAGGCCGAAACGCATTTATTGATGGCTATCGGGTAGGCGGAAAGACGGGAACAGCTCAGAAGGTTATTAATGGGCGTTACTCGACAAGTGAACATATTGTTTCGTTCATTGGCTTCGCACCGGCGGATGATCCTAAAATCGTTATTTACGTAGCGGTGGATAATCCACAGGGCATACAATTCGGAGGAGTTGTAGCAGCACCGATCGTTCATAACATTATGGAGGATGCCCTGTCTATTTTGGAAGTGCCGGCACGTGAGAAACAAATTGAACGCATTTATAAATATGGAGAAACGCCAATCGTGACTGTGCCTAATTTAGTGGGCAAAACGGTATCTGATATTTATGAAGATATGAACATGAATTTTTATCTTACTTCGGCTGGTTCTGGCAAAACTGTCATACGACAGGCGCCTGCCGCAGGAACGCGTGTTGACCGCGGCTCAACGATCCGAATCTATTTGGGCGACAACGATAATATATCCCACTCACATTGACTATAATGATAGTTAACGGGAGTGCTTACGGTGGCATATAGTAAAACCGTCGGCACTAGAGGGAGGAGTTGAAGCGGATGCGTTTAAGTGAAATTGCGGAACTGCTCATGACGGCGAAGGTTATTGGTGATGGAGAAACGGAATTGACCGGTATCGAAACAGATTCGCGAGAGATTAGCGAGGGTCAATTATTTATCTGTTTGCGGGGGCACACCTACGATGGCCATCAGTTTGCTCCCCAAGCAGYTGCCAGCGGAGCAGCAGCGTTCATCACGGAACGAAGGCTGTCCTTGCAAATGCCGCAAATTATTGTGAAGGATTCTAGGCTTGCCATGTCGATTATTGCTGATTATTATTATAAGCATCCTAGTAGTGCGATTAAGCTTATTGGCGTAACAGGCACAAACGGAAAGACGACGATAACCTATTTAATTGAACAGATTCTTAATGATCATAGTGAGACGACTGGTGTCATCGGCACGATTGAAAGGCGGTATGCGGGGCGTACCTACCCAATGGCTGGCACCACACCCGAGTCACTTCAATTGCAACGCTATCTGGGTGAGATGCGAGATGCAGGCACAAGCTACTGTATAATGGAGGTCTCCTCCCATGCGCTTGAACAGGGAAGGGTGAAGGGCTGCCGCTTTCGAACCGCGATATTCACTAATTTAACACAAGATCATCTAGATTATCATAAAACGATGAGCCGTTATGCAGCGGTTAAAGGGTTGTTTTTTTCCAGATTAGGCAACGTATATTCGAGTGATAAGGATGAGAGATCTTACGCCATTCTAAATGTGGATGATGCGGCTTCCTTGCAATTTACCCATTTGACCGCGGTAGAGTATATCACCTATGGCGTTGATAATGATGCGGATGTGCGAGCTTCAAATATTCGCATTACTGCTCAGGGTACATCGTTTCATGTCCACACATTTAGAGGGGAAGCGGACATCACACTGCAAATGGCGGGTAAGTTTAACGTGTATAACGCGCTGGCTGCTATCTCAGCTGTTTTAATAGAAGGAATTGAGTTGTCTGCTATCAAAGCGAGTCTTGAAGCCATACCAGGCGTCCCAGGGCGCGTAGAGTCCGTTCAAGCAGGTCAAAGCTTTGCTGTAATCGTCGATTATGCGCATACGCCTGATGGCCTCGATAATGTATTGCGAGCCGTTCAGCAGTTTGCTGAGAAACGAATTATATGTGTATTCGGCTGCGGCGGTGATCGTGATCGGACGAAACGTCCATTAATGGGGCAGATAGCTGCGAGATATGCTAATCATGTGATCATTACATCTGATAATCCGCGAACAGAGGCACCGGAGCTTATTTTAAAGGACATAGAAGAGGGACTTACAGGTGGCAATATAGACCCAAGTAAATATGAATTAATTGCAGATCGGAAAGCTGCTATTCAAAAAGCGGTTGAAATGGCAAGCCAAGGAGATGTAGTATTGATTGCGGGGAAAGGTCATGAAACGTATCAGGACATTGACGGGGTCAAGTACCCGTTCGACGACAGAAAAGTTGCTAAAGAAGCGATAAGGGGAATCATACATTGATTAAGCGTACGATAAAACAAGTTGCCGACATGTGCGGCGCTATTTACAAAGGAAATGATAAAGAACTACTCATAGCAGGTGTGACAACTGACTCGCGGCGAACAGAAGCGGGTCAGTTATTCGTGCCGCTTGTCGGCGAGCAGTTCGACGGACACGCCTATCTGGAGCAAGCGGTGAATAATGGAGCGGTGGCTGCGCTTTGGCAAAAGGGCCGTGAGGTGCCGGAAATGGAAGCGAGCATACCTCTTCTTATCGTCGGCGATACACTTGTGGCGCTGCAACGTCTGGCTTCGGCATACCGCAGCGAGCTTGTTGTTCGCGTAGTCGGCATTACAGGCAGCAATGGTAAGACGACTACAAAAGACATGACAGCGGCTATTCTAGGCACAACTTACCTTGTGCATAAGACAGAAGGAAATTTAAATAATGAAATCGGACTTCCGTTAACGGTCCTTCAGCTGGATGAAGAGACAGAAGTAGCTGTGCTTGAGATGGGTATGAGCGGCTTTGGCGAGATCGAGCTGCTTACAAAGATCGCCCAACCTGATGCAGCCATCATAACGAATGTTGGTGATGCTCATCTCTTACAATTGGGCTCAAGAGCCGGTATTGCCAAGGCGAAGCTGGAAATAACTTCGGGACTTGGAGAGGATGGCTTGCTTTTATATAACGGCGATGAGCCTTTGCTTGAAGAGGAGCTTCTACGTTCAGTTATTCCTGCGGGAATTGTGAAACGGACATTTGGTTTGTCTGAGTCAAATGAATGGTCGGCAGCAGATATCGTCATTGAACCGGAATCTGCCTCCTTCAAAGCAACATATGACGGTGCCATAAGCGGACTAGGAACTGTTCGGATACCCGTACCTGGCAGGCATAATGTGAGCAACGCGCTTGCAGCCATTGCAGTCGGCCGTTTTTTCGGTGTTCCAGCTGCAAAAATTATTGAAGGCTTAAGCACGATGAAGCTAACAGGTATGCGGATCGAGCCTGTACGTGCATTTAATGGTGCTATGATATTAAATGATGCTTATAACGCAAATCCTACTGCAGTTAGAGCGGCCATTGATCTTGTTGCAGGGCTAGACGGTTATCGCCGCAAGTGGATAGTGCTTGGCGATATGCTGGAGCTTGGTCCGGACGAAGAGGAGCTGCATTTTGAGGTGGGCGCCTACATTACGCCGAGTAAAGCAGATGTTGTGCTAACGTATGGTCCTTTGTCTCAGCAGATTGCCGCAGGAGCAAGGTCGCGCTTCCCACAAGAAGAGGCAGACGGCTCAGTTCAACATTTTGACGACAAGGAAAAGCTTGCTGAATGGCTGCACAGTCAACTTCAGCCCTCAGACCTCGTGCTCATCAAAGGCTCTCGCGGTTTGCGGATGGAACAGATTGTCCAAGCTTTAGAGGTGGGGTGAGGATATGGACATGATGGTCATATTATTTTCAATTGGTGCTTCGTTTCTGCTAGCGGTTTTGCTCGGACCATTGTTCATTCCACTGCTTCGGCGTCTGAAGTTCGGTCAGCAAATTCGTCAGGATGGTCCAGAAAGTCATTTGAAAAAAAGCGGTACTCCGACTATGGGCGGTATTATTATAATGATTGCGCTCATGATTGCTTTCTTAAAGTTTGCTGATAAAACGCCTGAATTTTGGGTGTTGTTAACTGCATCGCTTGGGTTTGGATTAGTCGGCTTCTTAGATGATTACATCAAAATTGTGTTTAAACGTTCACTCGGTTTGACAGCAGGACAGAAGCTGTTCGGTCAGCTTCTGTTCTCCGTAATTGTTTGTGCGATGCTGTTCAATATGAACCATAGCACGGAGATTACTATTCCAGGCACAGCCTTTGGCATAGATTTAGGCTGGTTTTACTACCCATTTGTTGTTATTATCATGTTTGCTGCAAGCAATTCGGTGAACTTTACGGATGGGCTAGACGGCTTGCTTGCAGGTACAAGCGCAATCGCTTTTGGTGCATTTACAATTGTAGCGCTTCAAATGTCCGCGCATGAATCGGCGGTTTTCTCTGCTGCTATGGTAGGAGCAGTGCTTGGTTTTCTAGTGTTCAATGCACATCCCGCTAAAGTGTTTATGGGCGATATGGGATCGCTGGGTATAGGCGGAGGTATAGCCGCAGTAGCGATTTTGACTAAAACAGAGCTGCTACTTGTTATTATCGGCGGCGTATTTGTACTGGAAATGCTATCGGTTATTTTACAAGTAGGTTCGTTCAAACTTCGAGGCAAGCGTATTTTCAAAATGAGTCCGATTCATCACCATTTCGAATTGAGTGGTTGGTCTGAATGGAAGGTCGTCACTGTCTTCTGGCTTGTTGGACTTGTGCTGGCGGCGCTTGGACTTCTACTTGTTATCTAAATTCAGAAACTAATAAGAAAGCGGCTCTCGCTTGAGCGGGGCCGCTTCATGTATCCATAGAAGGGACTGTCATTTATGAACCATCCGGCATCTTATCAAAACCAACGAGTTGTCGTACTCGGCTTAGCTAGAAGCGGAGTAAGCGTTGCTAAAGTATTTCACCAGTTAGGCGCGGAAGTCATCGTTAACGATAAAAAGGAACGTGAATTATGCCCCGAAGCGGATGAGTTGACTGCTTTGGGCATTTCTGTGCTATGCGGTTATCATCCGGACGATCTAGTTAACGAGGACACGGCATTGCTGATCAAAAACCCTGGTATTCCTTACACTGCTCCTCCCTTACAGAGAGCGGCCGAATTGGGGGTGGAGATTATTACGGAGGTGGAAGTGGCTTATTGGCTTTCACCGGCCCCAATTATAGGTATTACCGGATCGAATGGTAAAACAACGACGACAACTTGGATCGGCGAGCTGCTTAGCGGCGCAGGATTAAAACCGATTATAGCAGGCAATATTGGTCGCCCGCTCTGTGAAGCGGCGCTTGAAGCAACCGAAGAGCAAATAATCGTTGCAGAGCTTAGCAGCTTTCAGTTGAAAGGAACGAGCTCGTTCCGACCTCGTATTGCATTGCTGCTTAATATTGCAGAGACACATCTCGATTACCATGGCGATATGGATGATTACATAAACTCCAAGGTAAAGCTGTTTGATAACCAGACAGAGGAAGATGTCGCGGTTATCAATTGGGATGATCCGGAATGCAGAGCGTTATCCCAGCTGTTAATAGCTCAACTGTTGCCATTCTCTCTTTATGAAAGATTAGAGCAAGGGGTGTATATCGAGCCTCCTTTCCAGCAGGATCAAATCTATACAATTGAAGAAGCAGGAAAAAATGCAGTACCTGTCGTTAGACAAATCGTTTTTCGGACAGCTAACGGCGCTGAAGTGAATATTTTGCCGGTTAATGAGTTAGGTATTCCAGGCCGCCACAATGCGGCTAACGCGCTTGCCGCGATTGCAGCAGCTCTTGCTGCAGGAGCTGAACCGGAACAGCTTATAACGCCTTTGAAGGAGTTTAAAGCAGTAGAGCATAGGCTGGAGCTTGTTTGCGAAGTGAATAGTGTCAAATACTATAATGATTCAAAGGCGACCAATCCCGTTGCTACAATGATAGGACTTCGTTCATTTGAGGCGCCAATCGTACTAATAGCAGGTGGACTTGATCGTGGTTCGGATTATATGGAGTTGATCCCGTTATTTCGTGAGCGACTAAARGGGTTGGTGGCTTTAGGTCAAACTCGTGAGAAGCTGGCTCATGTTGCGAAGCTGGCAGGTTTAACAAAGGTAGAAATAGTCGAACCTGTTGAGGACGCCGAGCAAGTTCTTCAGCAAGCGGTGAAGCAAGCAGCAGCTATGGCAGAGCCTGGTGACATCGTTTTATTGTCCCCGGCATGTGCAAGTTGGGATATGTTTGCTTCATACGAGCAGCGAGGGAGCATTTTTAAAGATTCGGCGCATACCTTGTAAGTAGGGGGCATGTCCCTACTTCCCCATGCTAAGAGGTGTGTTCGCTATGGTAAAAGCGCGGTCTGCCCCGGATATTTGGATGCTAACTGCAATAGGACTAATTCTTGCTATCGGGCTCATAATGGTGTACAGCGC
>NZ_JBFUHJ010000101.1:0-15825 GCF_056402455.1 Paenibacillus sp. P4_A7
CTTCAAAATTTTCTTTCGTATAGTCTTCGATATTGAAAAAGTTGTCAAAGCCAATACTTTTGCATATTTCATCAAAAAGCACATCAATAATGGATTCTTTTGATACAAAATGATAATACAAAGCAGGCTTTGATATTTTCAATTCTTTGGCGATCATGGTCATACTTGTTTTTTCAAAGCCGTGCTCAGCGAATAAGCGATACCCAGTTTCCAAAATATTAGTATACGTTGAAGTCATATTCATTTCATTAACACCCTCCAATAGTCAACTTACTTACCGTTCGGTAAGTTCACTTTACATGACACTGCTGCTTTTTGCAATAGGGAGATTAAATACGAAATTGGCAATGCTTGAAGTTGTTCTTGTGCACCCACCTAATTATCAATTATAGTTAATGAATCTTTCAATTGAGGTGAAATGGGATGTATGTCCACTTTGTTCGAAGTAACTAGTTCACGGGCTGGGTAAAACGCGTACCAGCTGTTAAGGGGATAGTTTGCCCTTTTGACCAATAAGGACTATTACTTTAAATAAAGCGTCATTGAAGGGTGGATAATAAATATGAACAAATTTGATTATATGAAGTTCTACGAAGAAGTCGGACAATTAAACGGTTGGGATTTTAGCAGTAGAATATTTCGAAACGTACGAGGATTTAGTATTTCTACTGAAACACACGCCGATTATTCCTGATTTCGGGAAACATAAAAATGATTTTGAAATACTCGAAAAACTTATAACTGATAATAAAACCGGAAAAGGAATTCAGACAAATTCCAAACGATTTATGATCATTGCGAAAAAAGTAAATGATAAATTATGATTAGTTATTAAATAAAAAAGGCAGCTAAGCGTCTCAAGAAATTGAGAGGCGTAGTTGCCTTTTTTAGATAATGTTTGACTTTCTGGGTCTCACCCACTATTGTTCTAGTAGCTATGAAAACGTGGATCTGATTTAAACGACACAGTTTTCTTCTTGTTGATTTTATCCAGTTGGCTATTAATAAAAAAAACTTCTTAGAACTTCGGATGAGCAAGAAAGGTGGAGTACAATTGCTGAGCAAAGCTTCTTTCAAAAACAGAAAATTTTTTAAAGGAATGTATTTATGGATCGCTGTAGTGATTTGTCTTCTGGTGACCATTTTCTCCGCAACGATCTATTACAATGTGAAGAAGAATGTGGTGGAGAACAACTATTCATTAAATAAACAAACGTTGTATCAGATGAAATATAACATAACGTATATGAATGAAACCGTTAGGCATCTCATTTCATCGATATATTTTAGTGCTGAAGCTGACTATTTGCTGAATGTAAAAGATACGGACAATAAAGTTTTTGACATTAACCTGACATTAAATAAAATGACTAAATCAATTATTAACAATAATCCGCTAGTGCAATCTATCTATGTCTATAACCCGCACGAAGACCTCTTCTTCTCTACCTATAACGGAATGTTCTACGAAGATGAGGAATTGTTGAAATCGCTTAAAACCTACAAGACTGTTCCGATGCTTGAACCGATTGCGAGGAAAGGACAAGATTCTAAAAAAAATGAAGATATATTTACTTATGTCATGTATGAGTCAGCCAGTCCGAAGGGTGTCTTAGACGGCTCTATTTTTGTTAATGTAAATGCGGATTTGGTTATCAATAACCTGAAGACCATTAACACCAATGATGCAAAAGGTGAGTTTTTCTTGCTTAGCGATAAACGTCAAATCATTAATCGGGACAGCATCGACCAAAGTATGCAAGAGCCAGTCCTACAACTGTTCAACAGTAAAATTAAGAAGTCGATCGAGCAAGGTGAGCAATACGGCTATTTAATCGATCAAATCGAGGGTCGCGAATACTTCATTACGTACATGTATATTGAAGGTGCGGACTGGGTCTTAGTTAAAACGCAACATCTCTCGGATGTATTAAAATATATGAACAAAATTCAACTGAGTATTGTGCTGATGACGATTATTTTTCTGGCACTCAGCATTCTCGTTTCATTTACGTTATCCAAACGTATCTATAGACCGATTGGCAGTCTTGTTCAGAGAATGAGCACTGAGAAGTTGATTGCAGACGGGAGTGAGGACTCCAATCAGGATGAGATTGGTTTCCTGAATAAGTCGTATAGTAAGTTCGTTGAGTTGGTGAATACGGCTCAAAGTAATGAGCAGGATAACCTGCTTACTTTGAAAAACTATTATTTGAGGAATTTGCTTATTGATAGTGAGGCTGCTAGTGAAAGAGAGTTAAGTATCTTATATGATCACAGTCAGCTTTCGTTAGATTTGGACGGCAATTTCATTGTTTGTGTAGTGAAAATCGATAATTATCAATCGTTTAAAGACAGTAATAGCAGTAGAGATATTGAATTGTACAAATATGCCATCGTCAATATTTCTGCCGAAACTGTAGCAAACCTGTTCATGAATGAATCATTGGATATGAAAAGAGATCATTTTGCGATTATTGCGTATTCCGAACTTAAGGACAAGGATACCCTATATCGGGATCTTCATTTATCCATTTCAGAATTACAAAATAATATTACCAGCTTTCTGGGTCTCTCCGTAACTGTGTCAATAGGGTCTGTTGTTGAAGAAATACACGAGCTCTCCCAGAGCTATCATATCGCGCTGAGCAATTCGAATTATCGTTATGTTATGGGCAAGAATACGATTATTACTCCGGATTTGGTTGATAAGCAAAACAAAAGCCATGAACTTAACTATTCCGTTCATCTGGAGAAGAAGCTTATCGAAGAAATGAAATCCAACAATCTTGACGCTTCCGAGGATACGTTGTTTACCATTCTGCAGGAAATTTCGGGACAAGCGGGCAGTCACATAACTTTTTCGGTCATGCTATTGATCAGAACCATTATGACGACCGTATACGAAATGAATGATTTCAAATACAATCAGTCCATAATCGACTTCAACGCGGTGTATAGCAAATTTATCGATTTGGAAACGATAGACGAAATCTATGACGAGTTGAAGAGTCTACTGCGGCGGATGATTAGCGTGGAGAAATATCAAGTTCATGAAAAACATAACGTCATTGTGGAGACGATAAAGGATAGCATTCAGAAAAATTACTCGGATCTTGATCTATCGCTACAGAAGCTAGGTACACTGTTTAAGATGTCACCGACGTATCTTGGGCAAATTTTCAAAGGGCAGATGGGAATGTCAGTCGCATCCTATATTAACGAAGTACGAATTCTCCGTGCCCAAGAGTGGCTGGAAACTTCTAATTTAAGTGTTGTACAAATTATGGATAAGGTCGGTATTGCGAACGAAACTAGCTTTTACCGATTGTTCAAGAAGAAATTTGGATGCTCTCCTAAAGAATATGCTTTTATCAAATCCATTCAAGAAAAATAAGAGTGTAAAAAAGTGGATAACCCAGTGCGATGAGCGCAGGTTGTCCGCTTTTTTTGTGTTTTGGCAGTTTTTCGATAAATTGATAGTCCTATAATTCGCATAACAGCGGGGTAAACTGCACTTTTGTCAGTTTCTAAGCTACAGGTGATCCGATATATTTAGTTCAGTAACCAGGTAGGTGATCACACAAAAATTATAGGCAGGTGAAGAGATTGAAGGCTTTGCGTACTTTCCGCAAAAACAAGGAATTGTTTCTTTTGACGATTCCAGGCGTGTTATTTATTTTTATTTTCAATTACATCCCACTCTATGGACTGGTACTTCCCTTTAAAGATTATCAATTCGATTTGGGTTTTTGGAAAAGCCCATGGGTGGGATTTGAAAATTTCAAATTCCTTTTCACAAGTGATGATGCATTACGGATAACCAGAAATACGATTGTACTGAATGCGCTTTTCATCGTAGTATTACTTCTATTTTCCATTTTTTTTGCATTGATCTTGTACGAGATGTCACGTAAATTTGTGAAGCTGTACCAGACGGTCATGTTTTTTCCTTTCTTCCTATCCTGGGTTGTCGTCAGTTATGTGTTTCTGGCCTTACTGGATATGGATCATGGATTAGTAAATATGCTGCTTCAGAAGCTTCATATAGAACCGGTTTTATGGTATAACGAAGCCTCCTACTGGCCGTCGCTTCTTGTTAGTGCAAATACGTGGAAAAACGTCGGTTACTATACGATCATTTACTATACCGGCTTATTAGGAATAGATAGTGAATTGTTCGATGCGGCTGATATTGATGGCGCCAACAAATGGCATAAGATCAAAAACATCTCCCTTCCGATGTTAAAGCCATTAATCACGTTATTGCTGCTGCTCCAAATCGGGAAAATATTTTATGGAAATTTTGATCTTTTTTACAATTTGACGCGGGATTCATCGCTGTTGTACTCTACGACAGACGTTATTGACACCTATGTCTATCGATCACTTAAAGGCGTAGGAGATTTAGGGATGTCTTCCGCTGCCGGCGCTTACCAATCTGTTGTCGGTTTTATCCTTGTCATTGTTACTAATTGGATTATAAGAAGATATGACAGAGAAAATGCACTATTTTAAGGATGTGAGATAAAATGCGGCTGAAGCTATTCAACATAACCATTCATAGCGTGATGATCATCGTTTCGTTATTGTGCGTGGTTCCGATGTTGCTCGTATTGTCTGTTTCTGTAACTAGCGACGCGGATATCCTCAAAAATGGATATTCATTTTTCCCAGAACACTTTGACCTGGCAGCGTATCGGTTTATATTCAATAATCCGACGCAGCTCTTCACCTCTTACTTAGTAACGATCATCGTTTCGATTGTAGGTACGGTCGTCGGATTATTGATTACATCTATGCTAGCGTATGCCATCTCTAGAAAAGACTATGCTTATGCGACAAAAACGACTTTCTTTGTGTTTTTCTCGATGCTCATTAGCGGTGGATTAATCCCATGGTACATCTTGGTAGTCAACCAACTGCATCTGAAGGATACGATATTCGCTTTAATCGTTCCCTATCTGGTCAGCGCGTGGTTTGTCATGCTGATGAAAGGATTTTTTGCAAATATTTCACCGGCGATTATTGAATCTGCGAAAATCGATGGGGCAAGCGAGCTTGTGGTTTATGCCAAAATCGTGCTTCCAATCGCCAAACCTGGTCTTGCTACTGTAGGTTTGTTCTACTTGCTCACCTATTGGAACGATTACTACCTAAGCTTAATGTTTATTCAGAACAATACCGAGATTATTTCCTTGCAATATATGCTGTTCAAAATCCAATCGAATATGGACTTCCTTAAGAGTGCTTTTGTTCCGCCTTGGATGGTTAACAAAGTATCGTTGCCTGATTTATCGGTGAGAATGGCGCTTGCCGTACTGGCTGCAGGCCCTATGATGTTTGTCTTTCCATTCTTTCAGAAGTATTTCGAAAAAGGGATTACAGTCGGCTCAGTAAAAGGGTAGTCATCGGATCTTGATTGTTACTGCGAATGCAGTTTCAATAGATATTAACTACAGGGGGTATACAAATGTTAAGAAAACAGTTATTAATCTGCATGACCATGATCCTTTCCTTATCTTTGCTCATCAGCGCATGTGGATCAAAGACGACTACACCGAAAGAAACTGCAAGCCCATCATCAAGTGCAACGGAAACGGACACGGGATCAAAGGAAACGCCGGAGCTGGAGCCAGTTGAATTAACATGGTACACAGTAGGTACGGTCCAACCGGATCACCAGGCTGTAATGGATGAAGTGAACAAAATTTTAAAAGCAAAGATCAATACAACGTTGAAGTTAAACGTCATCGATTGGGGTGCTTTCGATGAGAAAATGAAAGTAATCACTTCGACGAACGAAACGTACGATCTGGCGTTTACATCCTCTTGGGCGAATAACTATGCGTCTAATGTTTTGGGCGGCGCATACGTACCGCTGGATGATTTGCTGAAGCAATACGGTAAAAATATATTAGAGCAGGTTCCTGCAAAGTATTGGGACGCTACCAAAGTAGATGGTAAAATCTATGGCTCATTGAATTATCAAACGTATTTTATCGCTAGAGGTCTTGCTTTTAACAAAGAACTTGTCGATAAGTATGGTTTTGATGTGACTAGCGTAAAAAAACCAAGCGATCTGACTCCATTCTTTGAGAAAGTAAAAAGCGGCGAACCTGGTATGACAGGGTACCTACCTGCAATGACAAGCTTCCCGGAATTATTCAATATGGAGTCTGGCTTTACAATCGWTGCTGTTCAAGGCAATAGTATGTTCCCGTTGATGATCAACGTAGACGACAAGGATTTGAAAGTATACGACGGTGTGGAAAGCCCGGAATTCATGGATTTGATGAAAGTGTACAGAGATTGGTATCAGAAGGGGTACATCAAGAAAGATGCAATATCACGCAAAGATTATAAAGCAGAGGCTAAATCCGGAAAATATGCGGTGTGGAGTCGTGGAGGGGGTCCAGGTGCCAGTGAGACAGCTACTACTGAACAAGGAAATCCTACAGTCGTAATCGACGCCGCTCCAGCCTATGTCAATACCGGCGGAGTTATTGCAACGATGACGGCGATTTCCAGAACGAGCAAGAATCCGGAAAGAGCGATGATGCTGCTTGACTTGCTGTATTCGGATAAAGAACTGTTCCGTTTAATTTCTAATGGAATTGAAGGAAAGCACTATAAAAAAGTAGACAACGACACAATGGAGCTTATACCGGATAGCGGGTATGTTCCGGGAACTAACTGGGAATACGGAAATATTTTTAATGATTATCAAAATAATCAAACGCCTGTTTCAATGGATGAGATGAGAACATTAAACGAAACTTCCGCGACATCTCCATTGCTAGGCTTCCTGTACAATCCGGATTCCTTGAAGCAAGAATATGCTCAAGTGAATGCGATCATGGGTGAAATGGTTCCTGCCATGATGACCGGTACAGTAGACCCTGAGGTTATGATCCCTAAATACTTGGAGCGTTTGAAGAAAGCAGGCTTAGACAAGCTGATTGAAGATGCTCAGAAGCAAATCGATGCATGGAAATCAGCAAATGGAAAATAATTGTTAACTCTTTAAAACTGGAACCGTCCAATCCCAATCCGGAGTAAGACGGTTCTTCTTACTGAGATAATTACTTACTAAAGAATTTTTGGGAGGTAACAGCATGTTTAAAAAGTTAGCAATCGTTCTAGCATTTGTTCTGAGTATTAACGGGGTTGCGACAATGACGCCGTCAGTTAAAGCAGCCAGCAATACGTATTATGTCTCCACAACAGGAGACGATTCTAATTCTGGTACGATAGACAAGCCTTTTAAGACGATTCAAAAAGCTTCAAGTGCTCTAACGGCAGGGGATACCGTATACTTGCGCGGCGGTACTTATAATGAAACGATCGCACCGATAACTGACGGTACTTCTCTTGATCCCATAAAATATAAAGCGTTTCCAAACGAAACTGTAACTATTAGCGGAAGTGACCCTGTTACAGGTTGGACGCTAGATTCGGGAAGTGTATACAAGGCACCGATGAACTTGGGTCTAGGAGACGGCAACCAGATATTCGTAAACGGTGAAATGATGCGTTTGGCGCAAAACACCAATTGGACAAATGATTTAGACTTGTTTGATGTAGGATGGTCCAAAATGCAAAGTGGAACGCCTACGTCTATTACAGACACGGGTCTTAACAAGCCCGATAATTACTGGGTTGGAGCTACGGTGATTGTAAAAGGCTGGTGGTCTACGCAATCGGTGAAAGTAAAAAGTTCCATAGGATCGACAATATATTTTGACAAGCTCCCATGGTCGGATCAATATACGAATCCGGCTGCAGGAGGAAAGTATATGATTGCTGGCGTGAAGGGAGAGCTTGATAGGCAGAAGGAATGGTATTACGACGCCCTTACTTCAACTCTTTATCTTTGGGCGCCTGGCGGCGTGGATCCGAATGAATTAACCGTAGAAGCGAAAAAGAGAAAATATGCTGTAGACTTAACTGGACGTTCTTATATCCATATTGAAGGCATTAACACGATCGGCGGTTCTATCACGACTAAAGACGGAAGCTACAATATGATTAAAGGGATCAATGCCAAATATTTATCACATACGATCGGGCTCCAGAAAGCGTATTCATATGATGATACCGGTATTGATTTGGATGGTAATTATAATACCATTAGAGATAGCGAAATCAAGTACAGCTCTGGAAACGGTATCGTTCTTAGAGGAACAAATAATAACGTTATCAATAATTTAATTCATGAAACAGATTATATGGGCACTTATAATGCTACTGTTGCATTGGCTGGCGGTAAGCGCCATCTAGTATCCTACAACACGCTTTACAACACGGGAAGATCCGTAATTGGCGGAGAAAAATTTACTGAATCCATTATTGAATATAACGATATTTCCAGAACAGGTAAGTTAAGCTACGATCTAGGCGGGATATACTTTGCGCGGGTTGATGGCGGAAATACGGAAATTAGATATAACTGGATTCATGATATGGATAGTCAGGATTGTAAGAGCTGTGAACTAGGCGTTTATGTTGACTCGAATACACATGGCTTCCTCATCCATCATAACACTGCATGGAATGCTAGAACGAGCTATTACATCGGTGGTCGTACAGATCACAACTTTATTTACAATAATCAGTCCAAACCAAGAATTATAGTGCTTTCCACTGACTACAAGTATAACAACGAGGTTTCTAACAATATCGTCGAGGAAGGCGTACAGTTCCACTGGGAAGCTCAGCCTGGGATTCATGCTTATGTAGAAGGAAATGTGAAAGAAGGATACGATCAACACCAATTTGGTCGAGCAGGTCATAATTTTGAAAATCCGCCGTATCCTGTATTTGCGCCAACAAGACATGAGTTTAGCAATCTTGCTAGAAACTATGGATTTGAAGCAGATTTGGATGGTTGGGAATTAACAGGCAGCAAGGATGTTAAATATCATTTTTCACCAATGCTCAACCTGAACGATCAGTACGCAACGACGAGAACTGCAGATGGCTCCGTTTTGTTCGGACCGGGTATGAATGGTATTGAACAATTGGTGACAGGATTAAACCCGAATACAACATATGAGCTATCAGGCTGGACAAAGGTTTCAGCAGGTGAAGAAGCTGTGATGGGTATTCGAGTAGGTAACGAAGACTTGAAAGAGAAAGTTACAGATACGAAAAATGGTTGGAAGCATGTTTTTATTCGATTCACAACAGATGAGAATCAAATAAGTGCAACGATTTATTTGACGAAAACTTCTGCAGGCTCAGGTGTCGTTTACGGTGATGATATCGGTTTGCGCAAGCAGAGAATGTCGGAACTTCCAGAACCTCCAGACCCTAATTTGATCCCTCAATCTGGAATGACAGCTACGGCGACGAGTGAGGAGATCATAGAAGCAGCTAATGGAGCAAATCGTGCAATTGATGGAGATCCAGGCACATTCTGGCATACCAAGTGGACGCCAAAGCATGTTCCAGAATCGATTACATTGGACCTTGGTACTAGCTACAAAATTAACAAATTGAAATATTTGCCAAGGCAAGATTCGCCAAGCGGCAGAATTACGAAATATGTTATCTATGTAAGCTCTAATGGTACTGATTTTGTTGAGGCAGCCTCTGGTACTTGGGGTCAAGATCCTGCTGAAAAAACAGCAGAATTTAAGGCAGTAGAGGCAAAATACATTATGCTAAAAGGTGAAGAAGCATTTAACGGCTGGGTGACTGCCGCAGAAATTAATGTCTTTAAAGAGGACCCGAATGCACCAGATGTTAATGCAGATAAAGAAGAATTGGAAATTGGCTTTGCAGTCGAAGATAGTGCAGCTTCTGTAACACAGGATATCAATCTGCCATTAGCAGGCTCACATGGTTCTGAAATTACGTGGACGTCTAGCAAGTCGAGTGTTATTGCTGCTGACGGTAAGGTGACACGTCCTGCATATGGTCAAGCGGATGCGATTGTAAAGCTGACTGCTACGCTTACCAAAGGAAGAGTAACAGAAAAGAAAATGTTCGAGTTAGTTGTAAAGGCGATTACAKTACATCCGAGTGCACCAGATGTTGAAGCAGATAAAGCGGAGCTGGAAATCGGGTACGCGGAAGGCGATCATGCGGCGTCGGTGACACAGGATGTAAATCTGCCAACATCAGGCTCCCGTGGCTCATTGATCACATGGGCATCCGTCGATACAAGCGTGGTTGCCGATAACGGTAAGGTGACGCGTCCGGCGAACGGCCAAAATGATGCAGTTGTTACGTTGACAGCTACGATCATTAAAGGCGAGGCGTCGGAAACGAAATCCTTCGATGTAACGGTGAAAGCAGAAAGCTTGAAGCCAAACACAGATGCTGAAGACGTAGCTGCAGAAAAAGCTGCGCTGGAAATTGGATACGCGGGAAGCGATAATACGACGTCGGTGACGCAGGATGTGAATCTGCCATTATCAGGCTCCCGCGGCTCATTGATCACATGGGCATCCAGCGATACAAGCGTGGTTGCCGATAACGGTAAGGTGACGCGTCCGGCGAACGGCCAAAATGATGCAGTTGTTACGTTGACAGCTACGATCATTAAAGGCGAGGCGTCGGAAACGAAATCCTTCGATGTAACAGTCAAGGCAAGCCCCGCGCCGGTAAATCCGGAGCAGCCATCATCTGGGCAAGGTTCTGGTGTAATTCCAACGCCAAAACCGGAGATTACGGATACGGGCGTGACTTTGGGTGGAGCTTTGGTCCATGTAACCCAAATAAACGAGAATGGAAAAGCGACTAAGAAGGTATCTATCAAACCTGAGGTTCTTATCAGTGCCTTCGAATTATTAGATCCGAATCATAAAGATGCACAAACGGTTACTATCGTTTTAAAGGGTACGGAAGCTGTAAGTAAAATCGAAATTTCCGCTGTGGTGCTAGCAAAAGCTGCTAAAATCGCACCGGATGCTTCCATCTTGATTCAAGGCGAGCAAGCGTATTACAGGTTACCCGTTACATTGCTTGACATTGCATCTTTGGCTCAAGAGCTAGGTGTAAAAGAAGATGAAATGATCATTAGCCTAAACATAGAACAAGTAACAGGAGCTGCAGGCGAAAAGCTTGATGCGGCGATTCAACAAGAAGGAATATCACAACTTGGACAAGCATTCGACTTCAGCATTACAGCTGAAGCAAACGGAAGAAAAGTGGCAGTTAACAATTTCGGAACCCGATATGTAGAGCGCGTAATCGTCGTGCCGCAAGCCGTAAATACATCCGAACTGACAGCCGTTCTTTATCATCCGGAAACGAATGAACTGTCATTCGTGCCTGCAATATTCAAGACGGAGAATGGGAAGATAGAGGCAACTTTGAAGCGAAACGGAAACAGCGTGTACGCGATCGTTTCTTCCAAGAAAACTTTTACCGATGTGAACAGACATTGGGCGAAACAAGAGATCGAACTTCTTGCTTCGAAGCTGATCGTACGCGGGGTAAGTGACACAAGCTTTGCGCCAGACAGCCGGATTACCCGGGCGGAATTTACTTCTATGCTCGTTCGGTCACTAGGCCTAACCCCAGCGACAGCGAAAGCATCCTTCTCCGACGTGTCGAATTCGGATTGGTATGCGGGATCAATCGGCGCCGCAGTAGAAGCCAAGCTTATTGAAGGGTTTGAAGATGGATCCTTCCGGCCGACAGCCCGGATTACACGTGAGCAGATGGCGTTTATGATTTCCAGAGCCATTAATGCTGCGGGCAAATCCATAGCTGAAAGCGATTCAGACGAGGGGGTATTGTCTAAATTTGCGGATCAAGCATCTATCCGCGCTTGGGCAAGGCCGGCAATCGCTCAATGTGTCAACGTCGGAATTATTTCCGGTAAATCTGGCCAAAAGCTGGACCCTTCTTCTGATGCAAGCCGAGCGGAAGTGGCCGTAATGCTGAAGAGATTCTTGCAGTATGTACAATTTATAAATTAAGGAACACTGGGACGATGTGAACAGTCTCGGCATTTGACCGGKGCTGTTCCATAACAAGGAAATTTACAACACACTAGTATGGGGCGTTGAGGGCAAGCATGAAGGCCCTGCGAGTTTTCGAAAAGATACTTCAGAATGTGAGGGGACGATGGAATGAGTAAATCTATTCCTAGAAAAATATTACATGTATTTTTATATGTTACGTTGATTTTCAGCCCTATCCTTGGCTCTATTCAAAATGTAAGCGCTAATGCGGCAGGAAACAATGTTTACGCACAGTTTTTTGTATCTCCAACAGGCAGCGACGATAATGATGGGACTTATGAGCGCCCGTTTCTGACCATTGCAAAAGCTCAACAAGCTGTTCGTCAAATCAATCAAACGATGACTGGCGACATTAATGTGTTTGTTGCACCGGGCGATTATTACATTCATGACCCGTTGAAATTCGACGAACGGGATTCAGGTTTTAATGAACACCAGGTTCATTATAAAAGCCTAGGAGTTCCTGGAAGCGCGCATTTAATTGGCGGCGAACCTATTACAGGTGGATGGGAGCAGACGAGTGCTGCAGATGTAGATGGTACAGATTATTTAAGTCAATTGCCACAATCTGCGGAGGGTAAAGTATATAAAGTTAAACTTGATCCTGAACAATATAACTTCAACCAACTTTATATTGGCTCTCAAAAAGATAATATTGGCTTCGAAAAAGCGATCATGGCCCGTACGCCCAATAAGGTAGAGGATCCTGAATTCCCATCGTGGAATGGCCCCTATTTCGAGTCAACCCGCGGTTCAAACAAAGATATGGGTTACAAAGCAAGCGACCTGACTCCGGCTCAAATAGATGCACTAGTAAAAGCTCAAGTCGCAAATGTTGCAGAAATTGCTCAACTTTTTGTTTTTGACTGTGGAGGATATGCTTTTGAGTCTAACACTCTTCCTATTAACAGAATCGATACAACGAATTCTATGATGTATTCACCGTTCGATCCTGCGCATCCTGAAATGTATATTACAAAATACAACATTAATGCCAATGCTCGTTATTTCTTGCAAGGAAATATTTCATTCTTGGAATCGCCTGGCGAGTATCACTATGATAAAAAAACAGGCTGGCTTTACTACTATCCAACGGCAGCTGACGGAGTAACAAGTGCTCAGGATATGAACAACTTGAATATCGTAGTTCCGACGACGAAGGAAATTATTCGTTTGCAAGGCTCTGATAAACCGGAAATTGCGGATTGGGGCAAAGCACCGGATCTTGCAAAACAAGTTAGCCATATCACTTTCGACGGATTCACTCTCGAAGCTACAGAATCAGATAATTATATTGTAGATGGCTGGAGCTATGGTGAAACTTGGTATGCTGGCGGTACAGCAATTCCAAACCCACCACCAGAGGCAGCGGGCAGTACACAGCCCTATTATTCTGACTATGCTGTTCGTCCTGCATATATGCATGGCGGGTTCACATTGATTAATACTAATAATATTACTATTCAAAACAGCCGAATTACTAATATGGGACTATTTGGAATCGTTGTTTGGCGCGATAATTCGCACAATACGTTCCAAAACCTTGTTATCGAAAACACGGGTATGGGCGGTATCAATACGGATGGCGGTTATCCAGGAGTTGGAAAATACAATAACAACCATACGTTCTATAATTTGTCCATTCACAATGTTGGACAAGTCAATGCTTTTGGTGCTGGATTACAAGTAATGAATACAGGTTTTAGCCATTTTAAGAACCTCGAAATTTACTATGCTCCACGACGTGCAATTTCATTTGTTGGTCAGGCACAGACTATGCCTAGTGCTAGTCCAAACTTTGACCCGGTGAGAGATGTGTATAACTACGGCAACCGTTTCGAATATATTTATGTGCATGATGCGGAGCAAGATACTGCTGAGGATAGTGCTATATTCATTGGAGCTCTCTTCAAAGGCAACGATGTACAGAGAAAATACAATACAAAGGACCCGTCAAAGGCTATCAATCCAGCAACAGGTCAGCCATATGGTGAATCCAAGGCGGGTAATGTCTTTAATCAAATTGTAACTTCTGATATTGGTAGTGCAGCCGACGTCCGCGATCCTAATACGGTTCATGGTATGGACTTGGCTATGGGCGCTACAGGTACTTATCTTTCTAATATCGAAGGTATTAACAATCAAAGTGCTAATTTACGTGTTGAACCGACTCAAAATGGTGATGTATTTTATGTAGATAACGTAAACAGCGATTATCCAACGTCAGCGTATAGTCCGCGTCTCTATTATTCGTTTGACAATTCGAAGATGGAATATGACCGTATCGGTATTAACCGTCAAGAGTTTCCATTTACTTCTGAATTGTATAATCCAAACTCGCCGAAATTACAATCGGATAGCTATTTTTCGGATGATTTTGAAGGCGGAGAGATTGACACAACAAAATGGTCAATTGAAAAAGGTAATCCTGTTATTTCCACCGCGTATACAGCAGAAGGTCCGTTCAACGGTCATTATTCTCTGTTCATTAACGGTGGTGCGAAAGGGAATTCAGACGGGGTTGCAGTCAGTAGAACATTCGACCACAACTTAAACAAAACCGTAACTGGTTGGTTCTTCGATAAACGTCGTGATTATGCCGGTAATGACTACAATGAAGGATTAAACGATTCGGATGTTAGAGGTCAATCCTACATGAGAGTTGATGACAATACTTCTGCCAAACATGTTGGGCTTGGAATTAACGGTCATGCTAGCAGAGACTATTTCACTTATCTTGATGGTACGACTGAAAAGTTAACAACTATACCGCGTAGTTTTGGGTGGCATCAGTTTAAGTTTGACTACTCTATTGCCGGCAAAGTTACACTTTATATTAATGACCAAGAGGTAACAACACTCGATAGAGCGTCATTCAAATATATTGGAATGGGAAATTACGATAGCACTGGCGCTCCAGGCAAAAATACTGGTATGTCCTACTACGATCTAATCGATGTTTACGGTGGTGTAGACGCTGATCCAGTAGTACCGCTTCAACCGAGTGTGGGTTCAGTACCACCTTATACGCCACCGGTAGAAGTAGTACCTGCTACATTAATCAACTGGGATTTTGAGAACGGTATGCCGACAACCGAGAAAGCAATTACAAATACCGGACAGTCTGCAGAATTTAATAAAAATGGTTTTACAACTTTCTGGGGAACTAATCCGAATTTGAAAGTTATTGCGAACCCGAAGAAAGATACACCAAATGACAGCAATAATATTATGATCGTCAATAATGAACCATCCCTGTATTATGAAGAGGCGCCTGCGCATAATTGGAGCAATTACACGCTTGATTTGAAATTTGCGCTTGCTAGTGATTATACAGACACTGCACATCCATTACGTTTCTTTGTTAATACGCAGCCGATCGTCAAATCCGGTACTCACGCTGGGAAAATGACATACCAACCGGCTGGATACAATGTTGCTTTTAATAAAAGCAACAATAAAATGGAGTTATACCGTGCAGATCAAAATAGTGATGCTACCCATACGAACACCAAAATAGAGGGATCGACAAGTGCTGATCTGCCTGCTGACCTATTTAAAGCAGTCACTGGCACTGGCAAGTGGCATACGTTATCCATCACTGTAGCTGGAGGTACTATATCCGCAACGCTTGACGGAACTATGACAATTGCAGGGCAAGACTCAACCTATACAAGCGGCTTTATTTCTTTTGCTCCTTGGGACTCCGGCCAAGCTAAGTTTAACTTGGGCGTAGACGATATTAGTGTAAAGACAATCGCAAACGCACCGAATATGGTATATGATGCGAATCTCAAGCTGGGTAATGCAACATTGAATGGAGAATTCAACCCTAGTCATACAT
>NZ_JBFUHJ010000102.1:0-15777 GCF_056402455.1 Paenibacillus sp. P4_A7
GATTGAGGAACGAATTGAACGGGAATACGGCTTTAAGGTACTCGACCATCGTCTTGATTTTACAGGTAATTATAAATCATGTGCGAATGGCGAATGTAAAAGAGGAAATAAAGCAGTATCATAATTAGCAAAACGATTAAGAAAAATGAAGGAGCATTTCCAAAATGGAAATGCTCCTTTTTGATAGGCATCAGTGCATCCATCATTATCACAAGCTGTGGCCTCTATAAAATAACAAAGAACTGCTCTCCGCTTAGAATCTTCTAAGTGGGAGCAGCTCTTTGTTTCAATTCTATTAAGCGAGTAAGGTTTCAAAAATTCCGAACAATCATCTAGCTTATTTCAAACCGCTAGTCGTGTAGTTATCAATAATACTTTTTTGGAAAATGATGAAAATGATAATAACTGGCATTACCATAAAGGTTGCACCGGCCATCTGTAAGGCAAAATTACCGCCGTACTGTCCTTTCAGTAATGAGAGTCCGACGGACAAGGTATATAATTTTTCATCATTAGCCATAATCAACGGCCATAGGAAGCTGTTCCAACCACCGATAAAGGCAAGAATGGCTTGTACAGCAAGGATTGGCTTCGAGACAGGAAGAATAATTTGAATGAAAGTTCTGAACTCACTAGCTCCGTCTAGTCGTGTCGCTTCCAAAATTTCATCTGGAATGGTCGTCATAAACTGTCGGAATAGGAAAATCCCAAATGCCCCAACGAGACCAGGTAATACAATTCCTATCATGGTGTTCGTCAAATTCATTTTATTCAAGATCAGATAAACCGGGATCATGGTTACTTGACTCGGAATCATCATCGTCGCCAATACCATAAGGAAAGTACTCTCTTTCCCTTTAAAGTTGTACTTGGCAAAGCCGAAGCCTGCCATCGCATTCAGGAACATCCCAAAGAATGCGAATAGGACAATTATCAATGTATTTTTCATATACACAGCAAAGTTCATGTTTTCAAATAAATTTTTATAGTTCTCAAAAGTGATTTCCTGCGGCCACAACGTAGGTGGAATTAGGATAACTTCACTTTCTGGCTTAAAGGATGACAAGATCATCCAAACAAATGGAAGCAGGAACAAGATTCCTACGAGTGTTAATACTATCCCTGCAATCCATTGGAATAGTTTATCTTTATTAATGCCTTTCATCGGTACACCTCCAATCATTTAATAATCTGAGTCTTTGTTTTGTACTTTGTATTGAACCAAAGTTACCGCTATGACAGCGATAAATAGGATAAATGATCCGGCCGCAGCATAACCAAAGTTACTCAATTGGAAACCATTTTTATAAATAAACAATGCAGCTGACATCGTGCCATCTAATGGACCACCCTTGGTCATTATGRACGGCTCTTCGAAGAACTGYAGCCATCCGATCATCGTCGTAATGGATACGAAGAAAATCGCAAAACGCAGCATTGGAAGCGTAATGCTCGTAACTTGCTGCCACGTACTAGCACCATCTAATTGTGCTGCTTCATAGTAAGATTTTGGAATACCTTGCAATGCAGCAATGAAAATGATCATATTTAATCCTACCGCTCTCCAAAGCGCCATAAGAATCAATGATATTTTGGCTACTGTTGGCTCGGTTAACCACGGAATTGCAGACAAGTTCATAGATTCTAAAATGTAGTTGAACAGACCAAATGCCGGGTTGTACAAATAAGCCCAGACAACCGCTACTGCTACAACATTTGTTACGGAAGGCAAATAATAGACAACACGAAACACTTTGAAAATTTTAGACGTACCTAAGTTGATCATTAAAGCTACGCCAAGCGATGTGATTATAACGAGCGGAACGCCAATTAATACGTAAAATAACGTATTAAAAATGGCTTTTAAGAAAACTGGATCCGAGAGTACATTAATATAGTTCTTCAAGCCAACAAAGCTCAAATTTGAATAGTCGGCTAAGCCAGCCAAGTCCATATCCGTAAAGCTAATGAACAGAGCTACGAAAATTGGCAGCAACGAAAATACAGCGAGTAATATGATCGCAGGTGCAATGAAAAAATAAGGTGCTTTTCTTGATGTGAAACCTTTCATACCCTAGTCACTTCCTTTACTCAGCTTCCAATAAATAGACAATGAGAGGGCTAACCGACTGCTTTAGACGGTTAGCCACATTGTTCGTTTTATTTACTTATTAATTTATTTTTTGATGATGGATTCAGCTTTCTTATTGAAGCTGTCCATTTCTTTTTGAATATCAGCATCTTTTGTACGGTACACTTTTTCGAAGCTGCTCAAGAAGTTTTGTGCAATTTCTTCGAATTGTTTTGTAGAAGGCATTGGAACCGCTGTTTCTAGTTGCTCTCCAAATACTTTATAGTTCACATCTTCTTGAAGAATTGGGTTTTCCCAAGCCTTTTTAGAAGAAGGAAGAGAGTTCGTTAATTCCATCCATTTCAATTGTGTTTCTGGCTTAGCCATGAACTCAACGAATTTCAGAGCTGCTTCTTCATTTTCTGTGTATTGGAATACAGACATGTTGGATCCGCCAAGAGATGAGAAGTTATTGTCTTTACCTGCAGGCAAAACAGCTGTTGCCCATTTACCTTCAAGCTCAGGAGCTTGATCTTTAATCATATTAACCATCCATGGTCCACTGATGAACATAGGTGCAACACCTTCGCCACGGAAGCCTTGAATCGCGTCGATACCTAGATCCATCGGAGCAGAACCATTCACAAAGTAGCTGTTCATGTATTTCACAGCATCAACGAATTCTGGTTGGTTAAATAGTGGCTTGCCTTCTGCATCGAACAGTGTAGAACCGTTTTGACGAGCTAGCATAAAGGCAAGGGATTGTTCTTTAACGTCAAGAGCGAAACCGTATTTTCCTTGTCCGCGATCAGCTAGTTTCTTCGATGCATCTTGCATTTCAGCCCAAGTTTTTGGTGCTTGATCGTAGCCAACTTCTTTTAGTAGATCCGAGCGGTAGTAAAGAACACGGGTATCGATATACCAAGGTACGCCAACATAAGTACCTTCATAGGTTGCAGTTTCAACCGATCCAGGATAGAAGTTATCTTGTTTCAATCCAGGATATTTATCTAAATGTGGAGTTAAATCCATCAATGCTTTCGCGTTTGCGAATTCTGGAATCCAAGTGGTACCCATTTGCACAACGTCTGGACCTTTTTTCGATGCAACTGCTGTTAACAATTTGTCGTGTGCTGTATCCCACGGTAATGCTTGTACATTAACTTTAATGCCTGGATTTTCTCCTTCGAAGATTTCAGCCATTTTCGGAATCGCTTTCGCTTCTTCGCCCATACCCCATACAGTAATCGTTGTTTCTTTTGCACCTGAGTTGTCATTTTCTGTGGAGTTTGATCCACATCCTGTAAGAATACCCGTAATCAGTACAGTCGATGCTAATAATGATGTTATTGGTTTACGCATTTTTAACTTCCTCCCAGTTCATACTTGATGTAAGTTGAAAAAACTCTTGTCTAAAAAGGCTGGACCAGCCCTCCCTCCGGAATTATATTCACCCTAACCTTTAAGCTGCATGACTTAAGCATCACTAAAAACGTTTTCATCAACGCTATTTAACAATGTAAATATTGCAAAACCATCAATATAAACGTTTCTACAGTAATTATATAACATGATAAATTCGTATTCAAGTGCATAATATAGTTATATAAAAACGTTTTTATTCGTATTGACGACATAATTAAACATGCTTATAATTGAATTTATTGAACATAGAAACGTTTCTATAGACTGGAACACTCCTTTGAAAAGCATTTGTAGGATTAACAAAATGGAGGTAACATATGCCGGAACAACAATTGCAAACTTTGCTTAATCAGATGTCTATAGAAGAAAAAATCAGTCAGTTGCTTCAATTGGCAGGACCATTTTTTGATGGTGCAGAGAGCCAAGGCGAGATTACAGGCCCTATGGAAGCCCTTGGGATTTCAGATCTTACCATCCGAAATACAGGTTCTGTATTAGGATTAACAGGAGCTAAAGAAGTCATACAGTTACAAGCAGCTCATTTGAAAAATAATCGCCTAGGTATCCCGCTTTTAATGATGGCGGATATTGTTCATGGTTATAAAACGATCTTTCCTGTACCACTTGCGATCGGATGCTCTTGGGACATGGATATGGCTGAAAATACAGCAGCGATAGCTGCTGCAGAAGCTTCAGCCGCTGGTGTACACGTTACATTTGCACCGATGGTTGACCTCGTACGTGATCCACGTTGGGGAAGAATTATGGAATCCACCGGAGAAGATCCTTTTCTTAATAGTGAATTTGCGCGGGCCTTCGTAAGAGGTTTTCAAGGAATGGATTTAACGCAAGATCATTCTCGTGTAGCAGCTTGTGTAAAACATTTCGCTGCCTATGGCGCAGCAGAAGGTGGACGTGACTACAATACGGTAGATATGTCCGAACGCCAAATGCGCGAGTATTATCTACCTTCATACCGTGCTGCATTAGACGAAGGCTGCGAGATGGTAATGACAGCATTCAATACTGTAGATGGTATACCAGCTTCAGGAAATCGCCGATTAATGAGAGACTTGCTTCGAGATGAATGGGGCTTTGACGGTGTCTTGATTTCGGATTGGGGCGCAGTTAGAGAGATGATTCCTCACGGCATTGCCGAGGATGATGCTGAAGCTGCTTATAAAGCGATCCAAGCTGGTGTTGATATTGAAATGATGACACCTTGTTATGAACATCATCTTAAAGCACTGGTCGAAAACGGCCAAGTGGATGAATCCCTCATCGATGAAGCCGTCATGCGAATTCTCAAGCTGAAGCACAAACTAGGTTTGTTCGATAATCCGCATCGCGGAGCAAGTATCGAGCTTGAACAAGAGCTCATCCTATCAGAAGCACATCGTCAGGCTGCTCGAGATGCAGCCGCTAAATCTTGTGTGTTATTGAAAAATGACAATGTTTTACCTTTAAGAGAAGAGCAAAAAATCGCCTTAATCGGTCCATTCGCTCAAAGTGGAGATATTTTAGGCCCATGGTCTTGGCTAGGTTCGAAAGAACAAGCCGTTCAATTATATAGCGGTATGGTCACTCTAGTAGGTGCAAACAATATCTCTGTCGCAGAGGGTTGCGCTATCGAATCGGGGACAGAAGCTCAAATGGCTGACGCATTATTAGCAGCACAAAATGCCGATGTTATTGTGCTCGCTTTGGGTGAGCATTCCGATATGAGCGGCGAAGCAGGTTGCCGTGCAGACATTCGTCTCCCACAGATTCAGTTAGATTTGATTACGGCGTTAAAATCCTTGAACAAGCCTATGGTTGCCGTTCTTTTTAACGGTCGCCCACTAGACCTACATGGGGTCATCGATAAAGTGGATGCTGTGCTTGAGGCTTGGTATCCAGGAACCGAAGGCGGAGCAGCAATTGCTGATTTATTATATGGCAAACGGAATCCATCGGCTCGATTGACGATTTCATTCCCGCATTCGGTTGGTCAAGTGCCAGTCTATTACAATCATTTCAATACAGGCCGTCCACAAGGCGCGCCAGATGCACAAGTTCGTTATGTATCACAATACCTGGACATTCCTAATGAACCGTTACTTCCTTTCGGATATGGCCTTAGCTATACAACTTTTGAATACAGCGAGACGACGATTTCCTCTAAAATGATGACGATGGAGCAATCGTTGACCATCAAGGTACGTGTCACCAACTCAGGGGAAAGAGCGGGCGAAGAGCTTGTACAATTATATATCCGTGACATATCTGGTGAAGTGGTGCGTCCAGTCAAAGAATTGAAATCGTTCCAGAAAATTAAGTTAGAACCGGGTGAAAGTCAAGAGCTTACCTTTACATTAGCGGAAGAACAGCTTCGCTATCATCATTCAAACCTAGAATTCAAGAGTGATTCCGGTGACTTCTGTGCCTTTATCGGCGGTAATAGCCGAGACGTTATGGAACTGAAATTTACATTAACCAAATAAGGAAAGCGAGTGAGGAAAATGACAACAAAGAAATCTTCGGATTTTCAATTAAAGTCAAATAACTTAGCGTTTACATTTATGAATAGCGGAGATATCCGTGAAATACTCATGAATCGTACGATGATTAATCAATGGATCGCCAATCCGTTAGATGGATCACTGAACAATTTATATATTCGTATACACAACGAATCCGGCATAAAGGTTATGCCGCTCCTTGGTATTCAATCTACTAGTGATGTAAGTCATACAGACACTCAAGTGATCTATAACGGTACATTTGAGTCCCTTCGCTATCGTGTAACCTTCACTTTAACACCGATGAATATTTGGTTCTGGGATGTTCAAGTTGAAGGACAAGGTGAAGTTATTGACATCATCTATGGTCAAGATATCGGTCTTGCGGATTCAGGGGCTGTACGCTCAAACGAAGCCTATCTATCTCAGTATATTGACCATGCCATGTTTGAAGATGCAGAAAAGGGTTACGTTGTATGCTCGCGTCAGAACCTGCCGCAATCGGGCACATTCCCTTATATGCAACAAGGTTCGTTAAATAAGACTGTGGGTTTCTCAACGGATGGATTTCAATTCTTTGGTTTATCATATAAGTCTACGAATCAAGCCGCGGCACTTTATCAAACACATTTAGATAATGAAGTCTATCAATATGAATTTGCTTATACTGCGTTGCAATCAGAACGCGTAACCATTGATGGTTCTGCAAATTTTGTGTTTTATGGTCTATTCAAATCCGATCATCCGACAGCCATTACGTCTCTTGAATTCAATAAAGAAATTGCTGAAGCATGGGCGTATGTAGCTGAGCAGCTAACAGTAACAGGCACATCTCTTAGTAAAGTAAGTCTTGGATCGCATATTGGATCACCGCTAACAACCGACTCCATGACATTAGAAGAAGTAAAAAACCTCTTCCCTAATCGTCATCAAGAAGAGTGGAACGGCGAAGAATTACTCGCCTTCTTTACGGATACGCACGAACATATTGTATTGAAAGCCAAAGAATTGCTCGTTGAACGTCCACATGGTCACATCTTGATGACCGGGGATAACGCACGTTTAAATGATCAGGTTTTAACTACAACTTCGTATATGTATGGTATTTTCAACTCGCAATTAGTTGTTGGAAATACTTCTTGCAACAAAATGTTAACAAATGCTCGTAACGCTCTGAACGTAATGAAAACATCCGGTCAACGTATCTATATTGAAATCGATGGTGCTTATCACTTGCTGACGATGCCTTCGATGTTCGAAATGGGCTTTAACTATGCTCGCTGGTACTACAAAATGGCAGACGATATGATCATCATTACGAACTTCACAACGGTAAATACACCGGAATTGCATTTACAAGTTCGTTCTGCAAATGGAAAGTCTTATCGCTATCTCGTAACTAATCAAGTAGTAATGAACAATAACGAGTACCTGGTACCTTATCATATGGAGCAGTCTGAATCTATCCTTACATTCCGTGCGGATCCAGCATCCGATAGTGCAAAAACACTTCCTGAGCTTTGCTATCGCATGAAGATAACAGGTGCGGATATGACGGTACAAGACGAAACGGCGATGGTCAACCATGCAGATGCCGGTTCAGCTTCACTTGTAGTCCTAGAATTATCTACTACGAGTGAGTGGAATATGACGGCTCAAGGATTAATTGAAGGTGGAAATTTACCTTTTGGTACTCCGGATGTAAATACTGAGATCTCTGACTACCGCACGTTTTACGAGCAAGTCATGAATGGATTCAACTTGAATCATCCTGATGGTCTTACCGATGACATTCAAAAAGTAAACACGCTAGCATGGTGGTATACACATAATATGCTCGTACATTATTCGGTCCCACACGGATTAGAGCAATATGGTGGTGCAGCATGGGGAACACGCGATGTGTGCCAAGGGCCAACAGAATATTTTATGGCTACTCAAAAATATGATGAGGTTCGTGACATTATTAAGATGGTGTTCACACATCAGTATGAGGATGACGGCAACTGGCCGCAATGGTTCATGTTTGACCAATACTATCGGATTCAGCAAGAGGAAAGCCATGGCGATATTATTGTGTGGCCGCTCAAAGTATTGAGTGATTATCTGAGCTTTACGAAGGACTACAGCATTCTTCAAGAAGAAGTGCCTTATTCTATCCGTCACACAGGGGAATTAACGGAGAAGAGTGCAACAATCTATGATCATGCTAAAAAAGAAATCGCGTTTATTAAAAATCATTTCCTGCATGATACGTACCTGTCTTCATATGGCGATGGCGACTGGGATGATACGCTTCAACCTGCAAATGCACAGTTAAAGCAGTATATGGTCAGCAGTTGGACTGTTGCACTAACATACCAAGTGTTCAACCAACTATCTGCCGCGCTAACGGGTGTTGACGAGGCGCTGGCTGCTGAGTTAAGTGAACTTGCTGCAGGCATACAAGCTGACTTTAATCGCTATATGCTGCAAACCGATGTCATTCCAGGCTTTGTATATATGGAAGAGCCCGGTCAAGCAGAATTGATGCTGCACCCAACTGATACGAAGACAGGCATTCAATACCGCCTCCTTCCAATGACTCGCAGTATGATCGGTGAACTATTAACCGAAGAACAAGCAGCAGCTCACTATGAACTTATTAAAAGAGAGCTTTATTGTCCGGATGGCGTACGCTTGATGAACCGTCCAGCTCAATATGTTGGTGGTGTGAGCTCAAACTTCAAACGCGCAGAACAAGCATCGAACTTTGGTCGTGAAGTCGGTCTGCAATACGTCCATGCTCACATTCGCTTTGTTGAAGCGATGGCAAAGCTCGGGAAAGCCGATGAAGCTTGGAAAGGTCTCGCCATGATTAACCCTGTAGGCATACGTGACGTTGTTCCAAACGCTGAATTACGTCAAAGCAACGCTTACTTTAGCAGCTCCGATGGAAAGTTCAATAGCCGTTATGAAGCACAAGAACGCTTCAACGAGCTGCGTACCGGAGATGTCGCTGTTAAGGGCGGTTGGAGAATCTATTCTAGCGGTCCTGGGATCTACATGAATCAATTGATCTCCAACTGCTTAGGTATCCGTCATGAAGGCGGCGATCTTATTCTAGATCCTGTCCTGCCAGCAACTTGTGATGGTATGCAGTTTGACTTCGCAATTAATGGACATCAGACACGTTTTGTTTACCGAATTACTGGACAAGCGATCAGTCGTGTAACCGTTAATGAAAAAGATGTTGCTCTAACTGAAACAGCGAACCGATATCGTAAAGGCGGAATTCGGATCAGTGAGCAGCAATTAAACGACTTGATGAACGCTGATAGGAATGAAATTACTATTTATATATAAAATCTGGATGGCGATCTTTCGGGATCGCCATCATATTTGATATAGTAGAACTAAATAATTATAATGTTGGAGTGAATGTAAGGAGCGAAAGCCGTGATCGGTATAAAAGATATTGCAAAACAAGCCGGAGTTTCGATCTCGACCGTTTCTTACGCGCTAAACGGAAATCCCAAAGTGACGGAAGAAACCGCATCAAGAATTTTAGCGATTGCAAAGGAATTAAATTATGWACCTAATGCAGCGGCTCGAAATTTAAAACGACGTCAGACTAAAGTTATCGGGGCATTCTTAACGGACTTTAATGGTGCCTTTTATGGTGATTTGTTGCAAGGAATGAAAGAAATTCTGAATAAAAACGGCTATGATTTAATCGTCTGCAGCGGGATACAGTCGCATCGTCTATTGCCTGAGAAAATGATCGATGGTGCTATTGTTTTAGATGCATTTTTCTCTAGCGATGAATTGCTGCTGCATGCAAATCAAGGTCACAAGCTAGTTGTACTGGATAGAGAATTAAAGCATCCCAATATCAGCCCCGTATTACTCGATAATAAAGCAGGGGCCGGGCTTGCCGCTGAATACTTAATTGAACAAGGCCATCGTAAAATTTATGTGGTTACAGGACCTTCGGATTCTTTCGATTCGAATCAACGACTACAAGCAGTGAAGCAAACGATTGATAGAAACCAGCCTATTTCGTTCATAACCATCCAGGGAGATTTCAATAAATCTTCTGGAGAACAAGCGGCGCACAAAATTATGGAAGATTACACAGAACCAGTTGGTGTCTTCTGTCTCAACGATGAAATGGCCATCGGTTTGTATAACGCCGTGAAGCAAAGTGAGTTCCGTATTGGTGAACACATTCATCTAATCGGATTTGATAACATGGAACTAACCCAATATACGCAACCTCGACTAGCGACCATCGATTATTCCAAACGCAAATGGGGTGCAGTTGCTTCCGAGCAATTATTAAAACTTATCGCTTCAGAAGAAGTAGATTCTGAACGAATCTACGTCACCTTAATCAAAGGCGATTCTGTAAATTTAGTATAATGCAATTCAGTTCAAGGACGAATCTCATCTAACAAGAAATGATTCGTCTTTTTTTATAATGATCCACGTATATTCATCGATTCAAAGTTATAACTTTCCCTTCTCCGCGAGCTAATCCTATTAGTCCTACCCATTTAGCAATCCATAAACTCTAAAATAAATAAATGTTATGATGTTCAAATTTTGTCTAGTTCGTTATTATAGTATAGATAGAATATTGAAAATTTAGAAAAGAGCATTTTAAAATACATAAATAAAAATATTAATTAGAATCGAGGGAGTGTATGGAGCATATTCATGGCTCTTATGATAGTTTTCTTGTTATTTTCTCATATATTATTGCTGTGTTAGCTTCTTATACAACTCTAGATTTGGCAGGCAGAGTAAGTACCACTAAAGGTGGCTTGCGAGTCAGATGGCTTCTATTTGGAGCATTGGTAATGGGGATGGGGATATGGTCCATGCATTTTGTTGGCATGCTTGCATTCTCCTTGCCAATTCAAGTTGCATATGATCCAGGAGTGGTACTTTTATCTGTTCTAGCTGCTATAGCTGCCTCGTTTGTTTCTCTGTATATTGTCGGACGGAACGAGCTGACGAGAAAGCAGTTGTTAGTAGGGGGCCTCTTATTTGCATTCGGAATTTCTACTATGCACTATGTCGGAATGTCGGCTATGCTTCTGCACATCTCATATGACCCTATTATTTTCTCGGTTTCTATTCTTATTGCAATTGTTGCTTGCATCGCAGCCTTATGGCTGTCCTTCTATTTTCGGAGAGGCGGGCAAAGGGGAGAGGTTTGGAAAAAGCTTGGAAGTGGACTTATTATGGGCGCGGCTATTGCCGGAATGCATTACATGGGTATGCAGGCTGCAACCTTCCAAACTAGTGATAAAGCACCGCTTTTTGTAGGCGTGATATTGGACCATAAATGGCTTGCTTACTTTATAGTGGCAGGGACCTTGCTCACGCTTGGTTTTTCATTGATTAGTATTATTATTTCTAAGCGGTTTGCAAGCAAAGATTTCAAACTAGAGGAAAATATGAAATGGTATAAATCGCTATTTGAAAATAATCAAGATGGCATTTTGTCTGTAGATTTACAGTATCGAATAATTAGTTACAATAAAATTGCTTTAGATATTCTTGGTTTCCCTAGTAAAGAGCTTCTTGATCAACCGGTCAGCATGCTGAACGCTATCATTAATGAGGAGGATCAGGAGAGTGTTAAAGAGCTGTTTCGGAAATCTTTTGATGGTGAAACGGTAAGCCAAGAAACCTCAATAATTCGTAAAGACGGTAAAAGGATTGAAGTTAACGTGAATTATGTTCCTGTTATAATTGAGGAAAAGGTAGCAGGCAGCTATATCATTTGCAAGGATATAACGGTAGAGAAGCAAGCGCTACAAACGATAAACTTTATGGCCTATCATGATGAACTTACTGGACTGCCTAATCGAAGATTGTTAAATCAGACGATCGTTAAAACAATTGAGGAAAGCAGCGTTGAAGGATCTCAATTTGCCGTTTTGGTGCTTGATATTGATCGCTTTAAAATGATTAACGACTCTCTCGGCCATATGGTTGGTGATCAATTTCTGCAAGAGGTAAGCCTTCGAATCATGCAATGTATGGTCGGGCATGATGTCTTGCTCGCGAGAGTAGGAGGCGATGAGTTTACGCTTCTTTACCGCCATTATGCAGAAGAAGAATACATAACTGAGCTGGCTGAACAAATTATATTGGCGATACAGACTCCTTATCGATTGAAGGAAAACGACTTTTACGTTTCTGCTAGTATCGGAATTTCCTTATTCCCGCATAACGGCAAGGATGCCGTACAATTACTTAGAAATGCGGATACGRCCATGTATGAAGTGAAAAAGAAGGGGAAAAACGGATACCAATATTTTTCGGCTGAGCTTGATCAACTGTTGCATGAAAAAATCGAATTGGAAGGCGATCTAAGAAAATCGCTTGAACGTAATGAGTTATTATTGCACTATCAGCCGCAAATTCGGACCTCTGACAATGCGATGATTGGAATAGAAGCGCTCGTTCGTTGGAATCATTCAACAAAAGGATTGCTATCTCCTACTGTATTTATCTCTTTAGCAGAAGAAACGGGAATTATTTATGAATTAGGAGAATGGGTACTCCGTGAGGCTTGCAGGCAAATGAAGGAGTGGCATGAAGCAGGTGGTCCGCTAATCCCGATATCTGTAAACCTATCTTCACAACAATTCTATCAGCCGCGATTGGCGGAGAATATAAAGATTATTTTAGATGAAATCGACCTAGAGCCTCAGTATCTTGAACTGGAAATAACGGAAAGTATGATGATGGACGCATCGGTATCGAGTGGTATTTTGAATAAATTAGATGACTATGGGATACGCATAAGCTTGGACGATTTCGGTACTGGCTACAGTTCACTTAGTTATTTGAAAATGTTTCCGATCCGCAAGCTTAAAATCGATCGCTCCTTTATAAGGGACATCGTGTTGAGCGAGAGTGATCGAGCAATTGTAGCGACAATCATCTCTATGGCAAAGCATCTGAATATGGAAGTCATCGCAGAAGGTATTGAGACGAAGGAGCAGCTGGACATTTTAGCTGATAAGTCATGCGGTAAAATACAAGGTTATTATTTTAGTAAGCCATTATCTTCAATCGATGTGGAAGAGGCTTTTTTTGCACCATCTAGAGCAGTTAAAGTATAGCCAAGCGTAAACGGCTGTCGCCGTCCTTGGCGGCATAAATTTTCGTTTCGCGTAGATAGATAAGCCGTAAGCTCCACCTTGGGGCCTACGGCTTTATTATTGGTTAGCGTTAATTCAGTAAGCGTAATTATGGAGCTTGCTGAATTAATGCTAGACAAGTGGGTTCATTATTCAGCAGGGCTATTAAGAACAAACTTCTCAATGACATGGCGAACGCCTTCCTCGTTGTTAGAAAGCGTTACGTAATCGGCAATGTCTTTTAAGGATTGAATAGCATTTCCCATCGCTACGCCAAGGCCGGCCGCGAGAATCATCTCGTTATCATTCCAAGCATCCCCGAGCGCGATGGTTTGATCCATCGTAATGCCTAGATGCTCAGCCATAAATCGTAGAGCATGTCCTTTTGTACCCTCTTTGTGCATGAACTCCAAGTAGTGTGCTTTGGATTTAGTAATATGCACGCGATCACCAATAAGCGGCTTTAGCTGCTCAGCAATCTCATCGAGACGAGCGGGATCGTCGATAATGAGCATTTTGTTCATTGGATAATCGAGTAATTTATTAAAGTCAGGCTCGATTTTGTAAGGAATATTGACAAGCTTGGAATATGTTTTAATTTTATCATTGTCTTCGGTACCATATAGCTCGTCGTTAACGTATAGCTGCAGATGAAGTCCGTTCTTCTCTGAGAAAGTGTGAAGCTCTTTTGCCGCATCGATAGGTACATTGCGTTCATATAAAACCTGACCGTCCAGCAGAGTTTTGACGAGCGCTCCTTGATACGTGATAATAGGAACATTGAGTTCAATTTGCTTCGCAATTTTCTGGGCAGAAGCAAACATACGGCCGGTTGCCAAAGTGACCGTGACGCCTTGTGCAATCGCGGCCTCCATCGCACGCTTCGTCCCTTCGGTTACGATTAAATCATCTGTTAATAATGTGTCATCTACATCAATTGCAATTAATTTATACATACTAGCGGTGAAGCTCCTCTCCGTCTTTCTATAAATAATATTAGTTGATTGTAGCGAAAAAGAACGATAGATACAAGGCTTTGCAATTGCTCTGTGATTGCTGTTGAAGTAAGCCGCACTTCGTAAAAGGGTGAGTGTGCATTTGATATGATGCTTACTTTATAAAACATCTGGGGGAGATCAAACATGAATAATTTTAAGACAGAGGCTGCGAAACAACGTTTTCAGACCCTCTGCGTATTGGGCGCTGTATTATTCGCTGTAATAGGTTTTGTTCTAGGAAGTTATTGGACGGGATTGCGTTATCCGATGCTGAAGGAGCCTGTCTTTAAGCAGTTCACAGCCTCTTATACGAAAATAATGAATGATTATTTAAACGGAGCAGAGCCAAAAAAGTTAATTAACGGCGCCATAGAAGGTATGGTTGCTTCGCTTGAAGACCCTTATTCTCGTTATTTAATAGAGGAGAAAGGGGAGGCCTACACACAATCGTATGAAGGAGAAATCTACGGCATCGGAGCAGAATTGAGAAAAGAGGAAAGTCAGTATGTGATTTCCGTACTAACGAAGGGTGCACCTGCGGAACGAGCAGGGCTGCTGCCGGGCGATATCATTGTTATGGTTGATGGTCAGACCATTGAGAAAAAAACGTTACAGGAGCTAATTTCGCTCGTCAGAGGTGAAAAGGGAACGTCAGTTAAGCTTCAGGTCAAACGCAGCGACACGGCTAAAGTATTTGACGTAACTCTAAAGCGTGAAGCGATTCCGATACATACTGTGACTTCTGAGCTTTTAGAGGGCGGTATCGGGCATGTAACGATCAGCCGCTTCGCAGAGAAAACAGCTGAGGAGTTTGCCGATGCGATTAAGGAACTGCAAGCGAAGGAGCCGCTAAAAGGCTTGCTGCTCGATATGCGCTCCAATCCGGGAGGATTACTGGAGCCAACCATTAAAATCGCGAACACACTGATTCCGAAGGATAAAGTTATTTTGAATGTCGTATACAAAAATGAACGTCAGACAATCACATATAAATCAGATCAGAAGAAAGAATGGACCATACCGATAGCTGTATTGGTTAATGGGCAATCGGCAAGTGCGAGCGAGGTGCTGACGGCTGCTTTGAAGGAGTCCGCAGGGGCTGCTGTTATCGGTGAGAAAACGTATGGCAAGGGTGTTGTTCAAGCGTTTAGACCCTATTCGGATGGTTCCGTATTAAGCTTAACCGAAGCACAGTGGAAAACACCAGGCGGCACCTGGATTAATAAAGAGGGCGTAATGCCAGACTACCTAGTGGATCTGCCGGCCTATACAAAATTACCGCCTCTTGCAATTGGAACTCATATGAAGGTTGGAAGTTATGGAGAAGACGTGAAGACTGTGCAGCAAATGATAACTGAGCTGGGATATGGCCCAACCGGCCAAGAAGGTTTGTTCGACGAGAAAACAGCTGTTGCTTTACGAAAATTCCAAGCTGCTGAAAATCTAGAAGCAACTGGTGAATTTGATGACAAGACGGGATATAAGCTGCTTGAGCGCCTTCGCGAGAAGCTTGGACGTGAAGACAGTCAGCTGCATAAAGGACTTGAAGTTTTGAAACGGTAATGCTGGAGCATATAACCCTAGCCGAAAAGAAGCTGTAAGCTCAAAAATTGAGCTTATAGCTCCTAAACTAACTA
>NZ_JBFUHJ010000103.1:0-15514 GCF_056402455.1 Paenibacillus sp. P4_A7
ATCCTGAATTGATCGTTATTGGCGGCGGCGTTGCTGAAGCGGGTGATAGGTTGTTTGAAGGAATTAGAAAAGAAGTGAACAAAAGAACGATACCTTCGTTTATGGAGGGCGTACGAATTGAAGCTGCGTACCAGGGTAATTTGTGCGGTATGATAGGCGCTGCTCTGCAAGTGTGKGAATACTAGTAAACCGAAAGCTCAAAATCCAATTTGATCGTGGATCTTAAGCTTTTTTATTTTGGATTCAGTTATGATTTTATTAAAGGTTTAATTTTTCATTCGTACTGCTTTATACTATAAAATTTTAGATAATTTGCGGTATTCCGTAGCAGAAATGCCCTCGTGTCGGCGGAAAATCCGACTGAAATAATGAATATCTGGATAACCGACTTGTTCCCCTATACTTTCTATCGTTAATACAGATTCGCGAAGAAGCTTCCTAGCTTCACGATGTCGAATAGATTGCACGAATTCGCTTGGCGGCATGCCGGCTATTTGTTTGAAGAGCTTAGCTGTATGATCGACACTTAAGTTCAGCTTCTCTGCAATCGCGACATTTGTCCAAGTAAAGGATGGTGTTGTTTCGATTTGTTCCATTAATTCCAAGAGTTTGCTGCCATGCTGATTAGCATGTGAGAGCGCTCGTGATGTAGGACTTCGCAGTAGATGTGTTAAGATGTTCAGCATTAATGCTTTACATACAAGCTCATACCCCAAACGGCGCATCGTGAATTCCTGGACAAGCTGCTCCATAAATTGTACGCATACGAGAGATGGCGTGTAAATGGGTGTTGAAGATAAAGGGGGAGAAGCATCGGTATAAGCTTCAGAAGCGAACTTATCTACCTGAATGGCTAATTCATTCACAATCATATCAGCCTCTGTATGGATATCGAGTTCATCAAAGAAATCAAAATGAATGCCAAGAAAACGCGCGTTTGGTCGAGAAACTACCTCATTTTTATGAAACACACCAGAAGGTAAAAAGATAAGCTGACCCGCTGTAATGTTATAACGCTGAGCATTCATATGAGTAACGGCTTCTCCTTGGCAAACATATAACAGCTCAAAGTCGTATATTCTCCTTTCGGCCAAAGAGCCGGTTGCCATGCGTTGGAACTGAGCGTAATGGATACGGGGGGACCATTCACGGAAGGGAGCTTGCCGTTGAAGTGGATAGATCATATGTGCAGCTTTCAATTTGCAGCCTCCATTCCTATATAAATAAAGTTTGAATGACGGAATCATCCAAATAATCGCGTTATAGTCAGAAGAATTCATAAGATTAACATTAATTATACATGTATTATTGCATGATATCTAAGGATAAGCAATATGACGGAATCGGTACAATGAAGAAAAAACATTATTCGACTTCGTACTTCGACAGCGTTTTGTTATGGCGATGGATATACTGAAAATGGGATTATTTAACTGACATCGGAGGGGTTTCATGAATCAATTAAGTTTAAGGAAAAGAGTTTTGTGGTTTATTAATACTGAAATCGAACGTATATTAACAAACCTTAAGAGCGGAGCAGTGAATAAGGAGTATGCTTTAGGAAGCTTAAATACCCTGTTTCAAATTGCCTCGTCTACAAAGGATTCTGATTCAATGAGCAGTCTGTGCAAAATAATTGATAGAGTTAGAGCGTCAGACCATAGGACAGGTTTATTCTATTTAACTGAAGTGCGTCAAGAGTCCATATCATTAAACAATGCATAGTCTATTTGCGACGCGTTAGATTGTAAGCTGAAAGCTGTATTTTTTGAGCGTCAGCGTTAAGGCGGATATATCATATGAAAAAAAGCTGTAAGCATCGTTTCGGAGCTTACAGCTTTTTTTTGGTTTACTTGTCGGCGATAAGCACAATTGTCGATATCGTTCTTTCATCCATTATTTCTTTGCTTTCCCCATGTCTAATGCTGCATGTATATGACTGTTCACCTCATCGACGTCGATAGATTCGTTCGGAGCATTCGTGATCTTGTATTTTTCCTTCAGTTTTAAGATTCGATACACGCTGTCATCCAATCGTGCGGTAGTTAATTCACCGCTTTCCACACCTTTTTTTAAGTTTTTGAGAACGGCCACCTGCTGATCGAAATTATGACCAACTAAAACAATATCGCTCCCAGCTTGCACCGATTTAACAGCGGCTTCACCAATTTCATAGTTTTCAGATATACCACCCATCGTCATATCATCCGTAATGACAACTCCGTCATAACCGAGAGTGCCCCTTAGTAAGTCGGTAATCAATGTACTGGAAAGTGAGGCTGGATTTTTATCATCTATTTTTGGAAGCAACAAATGGGCGACCATTATGGCATCTGTCTTCTGTTTGATAGCTTCTACGAACGGCAGCAGCTCGAAAGCTTTAAGGTCATCCAGACTTTTTTGTATGACAGGAAGCGCAAGATGAGAATCAACGGAAGTATCGCCGTGACCGGGGAAATGCTTGACGACTGCAGCGACTTGCTGCGATTGAATCCCTTTCATTACTTCAATTCCGTGTCGAATGACGGTTTCTGGATCAGCACCAAACGCACGGCTGCCAATGACCGGATTTTTTGGATTGCTATTGATATCAAGAACAGGAGCGTAATTCAGATTAAAACCAAGTGCACGCACCTCTTGCCCTAACACTTGTCCGATTTGATTGGAATATTGCGTATTATTAACTTGCCCGACTTTCTTTGCAGTTGGAATCGAAGAAAACTCCTCTGGCATCCGATCGACCTTCCCGCCTTCCTGATCAACGCTTAACCATAAAGGCTCGATATTCCCTTGATTAGCAACTTTTAATTGGTTAAGCAGCTTTAAAGTTTGATTGGCGTCGGAAATATTATCTTGATACAAAATAAATCCTCCGACTCGGTAAGAGGAGATGAGTTCCTCGGCATCAGCTTGCATGGAAGTGCCTTCTAAGCCTACAATCACCATCTGACCAATCTTTTCGTCGGTAGACATGCGGTCGATTTTCTCTCTAATAGGGTCTACTGGAATAGGCTCGGTGGTCTGGGTTGTAGCATTAGGAGTGTTCGGTGTAGCTGGAGAATTAGTAGTCATATCTGGTGATGAAGACTTGCTGCAGCTAATCAGCAATAAACAGAGCGAGATGAATGAAAGTACCCAAGTAATTTTTTTATAATGAATAGCTGTTTTCAAAATAGATTGCCTCCTAATTTGTATGTCTCCGATTATTTTAAATATTACCCCAAATACGATGTGGTTAAACAGAATGAATAAGGATCTATGGCAGGAAGTTAGCGATGTTTGGACTATTCCTCCGGACAAAGTCCATTCTGATTCGACTGACATAGACTATTGGTGTATAGCCTATTCAGAACCGGAAGGGGAGTAGCGCTGTGAGTAAGCGGACCTTAATGGTTGTGTCGCTTGTACTTTACGCTGTGCTTGTCATCGTATTCCTTATTGTCTCTATCGTACAATAAAACACATAACCAGCAAGGGGCTGTCTTTAAAGTAGAAGAATCTACTTTAAAGACAGCCCTTTGTCTGTAACAGAATGACTATTGTCCGCTGAATTTCAGCTTGCGATATTCCTTGGGAACAAGACCCTTCGTTTCTCTGAACACGCGTGAAAAGGTTTTATATGATCCATAACCAACCTCAAGCGCGATTTCTGACACACCCATATTTGTGGATACAAGCAAGCTGCAGGCATGGCGAATTCGCAAGTCGTGGAGAAAATGGACAAACGTTTGATTGGTTGTTCGTTTGATAACTTCGCTAATGCGAGAGACGCTCATATTGAACCTTACGGCTAAATCAGATAGCGCTAAGTCATCTTGATAATGAACATGAATATAATGAATGATGGGCCATACCAAAGCGTTTGTTTTGGAAGCGGGTGGAGTAACGGATAATGTTGGCGCTGCTTTCCTGCGATAACGGTCAAAGGTAATTAATATTTCTTTGAGCTTTACTTGCAAAAGCGTACGTCTCCAAGGCTCATTCCCCTTATATTCATGAAACATATCTTCTACTAATTGGCGCATTCGTTCATTATCGGCTCCATTAAGCTGAACGAATGCGGGTAATCTTGTACCGTCTATTAAAGTAAGTAGTCCTTCCTCTGGTCCGGGCTCCATTAATAAATCCATACTGAACATACAATTATACAAAACTAATGTGCTCCCGGGCTCAGTGAAAAGCTCGTGCACCTGATAAGGAAGCACAAAGGTGAACGTGCCGGACTGCATTTCATGTTTTGCGTCATTTATAGCCTCTGAACCTCTACCATCCACTACATAAGAAAATTCCAGAAAATCATGGCGATGCGGACGAAAGCCGTGGTACAGTTGATTTAAACTAATATGAAGAGGTGAAGAGGTGTCCTTATTTGGGTATGTTTTCAAATAATCTGGGATATAGGTCATCTTTAATTTGATTCCTCCGAAAAATTGAGACATTTCTCGAAAAACAAGCACGATTTCTCATCGTATTTATTCTATTATAACGAGTGTAGACCTATATCGATAGTTTTTGAAGTGAATAGGGAGGAAATCGATTGCATAATGACAATAAAATTAGAATTGGCATAATCGGTGCAGGTAATATCGGAAGCGTTCATGCCAGCGAATTTTCCAAGCTAAACGAAGAGTGTCAGATTACAGCTATTACTGATGTGTATTTGCCGCTTGCACAAGCAAAGGCGAAGCAATTTGGTATTGCAAATGTAGTCGCTAGTCCTGAGGAACTTATTGGACGTGAAGATGTGGATGCAGTAATAATCGGTGTGCCTAACCAGTTCCATGCACTGCTTGCTGTCTTAGCAATCGAAGCGGGGAAACATGTTCTAATCGAGAAGCCAATGGGTATTAACGGGGAAGCAGCACGTCAAATTTTGAGTGCAAGTCAAGCCTCTGATAAGGTCGTAATGGTTGGTCATCAGATGCGCTGGGAATCAGTGCCGAYGCAAATCAAGGAGCAAATCGACCGCGGAGAGCTTGGTAAAATATATACAGCTAAAACAGGCTGGTTCCGCCGCAAGGGAATTCCAGGCTGGGGAACTTGGTTTACACAAATGGATCAATCAGGCGGAGGACCGCTTATTGATATTGGCGTACATATGCTAGATCTTGCGTTGTATTTGATGGGCAATCCTAAGCCAGTATCGGTGTATGGCGCTACTTACGCACATTTTGGTCCAAACCGCAAAGGGATAGGCAGCTGGGGTACGCCCAATTGGAATGGTACCTTCGATGTGGAAGATTTGGCAACCGCTTTAATTAAGATGGAAGACGGAAGCACGCTTACGCTTGAAGTAAGCTGGGCCGTTCATATGGATACCGATAATACACCATTTGTTCATGTGATGGGCTCCGAGGGAGGAGCAAGTTATAGAGGCCCCAAAGGAAAGCTGCTCACCGAGAAGTTTAACCGGCCAATCGAGACAGAGCTTGTCAAAGCGGATAACGATGAAGGTGAACGCGCTCGCCTAAGCCGACATTTCTTAGCATGTATTCGAGAAGGCAAGCAGCCGATTTCTTCGGCATTAACTGGCTATACGAATAATTTAATATTAGATGCCATTTATGAGTCCTCTAGAACTGGCAATGAAGTGAAATTGGATTGGAATAAAAGCTAATAACGATCTAATAACGAATAACCTAAAATGAAGCAGGAGGCTGACTTATGCTTAGAGGATTAACTGGAGCAGGACTCGGACGGATTGAAAATGATGAACATTTGATTGAACTAGCGGCTGCACATGGGTTTCAGGCTGTTGATATAGACGCCGCTGGTCTGATTGCGCGTCATGGAGTTGAGCAAGCGAGGCAATTACTTGCCAGCAAGGGACTCGTTATTGGATCTATCGGTCTCCCGGTAGAATGGAGAACGACTGAAGAGGCGTTTCTTGAAGGGTTACAGAAGCTTGCTGCTTCGGCAGCAGCAGCGGCGGCACTCGGCTGTACGAGCTGCTGCACATACGTTCTGCCTTCTACTGATTTGAATGCTGCTCATTTTATGGCATTGGCGACACGCAGACTGCGGACATGCGCACAAATACTTGGCGCATACGGCATTCGCTTAGGATTGGAGTACGTTGGTCCACATCATTTGCGCACACGATGGGCAAATCCGTTCATCTGGACGCAAGAAGATACTCTGGATTGGATCGAAACCATTGGTGAAAGCAATGTAGGCTTGTTGTTTGACGCTTATCATTGGTATACGAATGGCTTGATGGTAGCTGATATAGAAGTGCTACGTGCTGATCAAATTGTTCATGTACATATCAATGACGCACCAGACGTTCCGCTTGAAGAGGTCATGGATAATGAACGTATTTATCCTGGTGAAGGGGTTATCGACTTAGCAGGCTTCCTAGGAGCGCTCAACAAAATTGGCTATAAGGGTGCCATTTCACAAGAAATTTTAACCGCCGAAGCACCCGTTCAATCTCCAGAGGAGCTTGTGCTACGCTCAAAGGCTGGCTTTGATAAAGTATACGGTGCAGCTGGTTTATAGCAATGATTCAAGCGTGAATCCTTTCGAGGATTCACGCTTTTTTGTGTACCACCAGACCCACCCAGCAAACCACCCAGCAAACCACCCAGCAAACCACCCAGCAAACCCAACTCAAGACAAAAGTAGTGCAATGTAAGTAAGTAAGTAAGTAAGTAAGTAAGTAAGTAAGTAAGTAAGAAAGTAAGTACGTCGCTGGGCTAAGGTGATTGGCGATTTGAGTGGATTTTGTACATTCAAACCCCGATAATTTCATCCTCTTATGTGTTTGAATGGAAAATATACAATCAAATAGGTTGTTACAGTCTCTTAATGTGTGAATTGGATGTTTTGATTGTATGAAATACAGTCTTGGACAAAGTCATCTTCTTTCCTGCAGGGCTAGTGTATAAGTACAACAATTTATTACTCGATGTGTCCCTCTTCGTCAACCGTTCATTTAGAGGTTGGGACGTCACGCTTTTTTCATATGAATTTTCTTAAAATAATGAGGGTACTTTTTTTGGCGGCTGATCCGTTATGCTGATTACAAAGCCTTCCTTCAATTATATTAAATCACAATGCAGAAGCTGCGGTGATTCAACTTCAATCGGATCCACTTAAGGATTTGCTAACGGGGCATTTGGTCGGTAGAGAATATAACTTGCCGGCAAAGGACGTTATGATTATCGCTCATTAGTTTTCTGCAAAACAAACTTGAATGGAAAAGCCCCAAAACGGGCTATTCAGACATATGCTGTAGGTAAAAGCCCGATCTGGGGGGAGCAGCCAATGTCCACAAAGCGGAATAAGAAGCAATCGATGAGCATTCTTGTACTCGTATTGTTTATCTTGCTCGTTGTATTATTATTCGCTATCTAATGGTTACAATAGCTTTGCCCTTGGCTGGTTATACTGGTCAAGGGCTATTTTCGTTTGGGAAATTGTTCTTTGGCTATACTTACGAATCCTGAGTTGCATAATTAATCCTTTTTTTACAAATGATTAACGAGAAGTTGCAATAGAGATGGAGGATACAGCAGTGGCGGAAAAACCTAAGAGCGGTAATACCTATAAAAAAATGTCAATGTCACCTAAAGAATATCAGTCTTTCGCGAAAAGGATGGAACCACCGCGTTCTATATTTACAAATTGCTTGAAGGCATTTGTTTTTGGCGGAGGGATTTGCGTAGTCGGACAAGCCATTCAGGAGTTGTTTGTTCATCTGCTTAAGATGACTCGTGAAGAAGCGAGCGACCCTACGGTTGCCGTACTTATTTTCATATCGGTTATTTTAACGAGCCTTGGCGTATATGACAAACTTGCCCAATGGGCGGGTGCTGGTTCAGCCGTACCAGTAACAGGGTTCGCGAACTCCATGTGCTCTGCAGCGCTTGAGCATAGAAGTGAGGGGTTCGTGCTTGGAGTCGGCGGCAATATGTTTAAGCTTGCAGGCTCTGTTATTGTATTCGGAACGGTGGCCGCATTTTTCGTTGGGATAGCCCATCTTATTCTTGGTACAGGGGGGCAATGACATGCTGCGAGGCAAACAAACGTGGTGGTTTGAAAGGCGCCCGGTTATTATCGGTGAAGCTACCGTGGTCGGACCGGACGAGGGGGATGGACCGCTTGCGGCAGATTTTGATCTCGTTCATCCTGAGCTTGATATGCAGCAGGCTAGCTGGGAGAAAGCTGAAAGGTTGCTGATGGAGCAAGCTTCAGAATTTGCGATTCAGAATGCCCGCATAGATCGTGACCAGCTCCAGTTTTATGTGGGCGGCGATCTTATGAACCAAATTATTAGCAATAGCTTTGCTGCACGCACGCTTGGTGTTCCTTACCTCGGTGTATTTGGCGCTTGCTCCACCTCGATGGAATCGCTGGCAATCGCGTCTTTGATTGTTAATTCGGGAGCAGGAACTCATGTACTGGCCGGAACATGTAGTCATAATTGCACGGCAGAGAAGCAGTTCCGATATCCAACGGAATATGGGTCGCAGAAGCCTCCAACAGCTCAATATACGGTTACTGGCGCGGGCGCAGCGGTTGTGTCATCGGAAGGGGACGGTCCGGTTGTAGAGTGCGCGACAATTGGTAAAGTTATCGATTTGGGAATAACAGATCCCTTTAATATGGGCGCAGCAATGGCTCCTGCCGCTGTTGATACGATTCAAGCACATTTTAATGATACAGGCCGCTCACCGAGTGATTATGATTTAATTGTTACTGGTGATTTGGCGGGAGTCGGACACCCAATCGCAAAGGAGTTGCTTCTACAAAACGGAGTACCTATGAATGATACTATATTTGCTGACTGCGGCCTCCTAGTCTACGATGTTCAAAAGCAGAAGGTACAGTCTGGCGGAAGCGGCTGTGGCTGCTCGGCGGTTGTCACTTACGGGCATTTGCTGAAACGAATCAAAAAGGGTGAATTGAAGCGGATTTTAGTGGTTGCTACAGGAGCTTTGCTCTCCCCTCTTTCGTATCAGCAAGGAGAATCCATTCCATGCATAGCACATGCGGTTGCAATTGGATCAGGGAAGGAGTAAGCGTTTATGATTTTTTTGTGGGCTTTTCTAGTCGGGGGAGCGATTTGTGTTATCGGACAAATCATGTTTGATGTGTTCAAGTTAACTCCGGCACACACGATGGCAACGTTGGTCGTCATTGGTGCGATAGTCGACGGCATAGGCCTTTATGAGCCTTTGGTAAAATTTGCAGGTGCGGGCGCTACTGTACCGATCACTAGCTTCGGTAATGCGCTTGTGCATGGTGCGTTGACCGAGCTTCATGATCAAGGCTGGATCGGGGTCATATCCGGTATTTTCAAAGTGACGAGCGCAGGTATTTCAGCGGCGATTATTTTCTCATTTCTAGCCGCCTTGGTCGTTAGACCGAAGGGCTAATTAAACACTATCAATTGGAGGATCCTGTGGGATCCTCCAATTTTTTTTGTAGCGAAAAGGTTTGTGCAGCGGAATGGAATTACTGTAAAATAGTAGTAATGTAATCTGGACTTATGCTTTTATAACGGGAGGTATTTAAATGGATATTCGTCCTGCAGACATGCAATTATGTGCTACTATTCTACGAAACTTAGATTCTTGTATCCTCGGCAAACAGGAAGAAATCCAAAGATTGCTTATCGCTGTCATCGCAGGTGGACATGTACTGCTTGAGGATGTGCCAGGCACCGGCAAGACACAGTTAGTAAAGGCGTTGGCGAAATCAATTGGAGGTCAGTTTAGACGGATTCAATGCAATCCTGATCTACTGCCGACTGATATTACAGGCGTATCCATCTATCACCCGAAGCAAGAAGCGTTTCTGTTTAGACCGGGACCAGTTATGGCCAATATACTGCTTGCAGACGAAATTAATAGAGCTACGACGAAGACGCAATCCGCATTGCTTGAGGCGATGGAAGAAGGTCATGTAACGGTAGACGGTGACACGTATGAGCTGCCGCAGCCCTTCGTTCTTCTAGCCACCCAAAACCCTATTGAGTTTGAAGGAACCTATACACTCCCAGAGGCACAACTCGATCGTTTTATGATGAAGCTTTCGCTTGGTTATCCCAGTGAATCGGATGAACAGCGGATGGTGTTGTCTAATGAGGGCATTCATCCTTCCGATCGAGTTGAGCCGATGATTGATATAACGGATATGATCAACATTCAGGAACAAGTGCTTCAGGTTCATATTGATGAGGCCGTGGGTAAATATTTGGTAGATATAATCCGAGGTACGAGAGAGCATGCAAGCATTATGCTGGGTGCCAGTCCCCGTGCGGCGATTGCACTGGCCAGAGCTGCTAAGGCAAGCGCTTATATCCAGCAACGACAGTTTGTTACTCCTGATGATGTGAAAGCGTTGGCTCCTTATGTACTGCCGCATCGCTTGCTGCTTCGCACCGAGGCGAGGATGAATGGTCTGCGAGCAGAGGACGTTATCTCACAGGTTATCCAGACGACGAAAGTGCCGGTTCGGCTAGAGCGATAACATGATGACGGCCGCGAGAACGATAAAAATACGCTGGCAGCTTATTGCGGTTATTTATACGATCAATCTATTCTATTTTTTGTTCCAAGGCGGCAAAACGGCATTTATGCTTTTTATTATTTTTAATATGCTTCTATTATATTTGCTGCTCGGACGGTGGAGCGGGATCAACAAAGTAAGCGGCAGCAGATCCTATTCAAGTCAAGGCGCTACCTCGCTGGATCAGTCATTAACTGCTGGCAGCTCCCTGGATGTTAATTTGAATGTCAAAATTCCTGGTTATTATCCTTTGCCATATGTTATTGTCAGAGACCAGTTGCATCGTCATAATGGGCAGAAGCTTGCATTCGAAACCTCGTTTGTTCCCAATTGGAAGCGAACGGGCCATGTCATTTACCAAACGCCGCCTCTACAGCGCGGTGAGTATCGGTTTACGCATACGGAATGCCTATCGTACGACGTGTTCGGATTGTTCGAGCATGCTGGACAATTTGGATCAGAGACGGTGTTCAGCGTATTGCCACAAACAGTACCACTAAGACAGTGGCATGGCGTTCAGCGCGGTATTCGTGGACCGTATTCTCATGCAGTTGCATCTCGTTCTGCTAAGGAAACAACACAAATCAACGGTGTTCGTGAGTATTTATATGGTGATCGCTTGTCACGCGTTCATTGGAACGCGACTGCTAAGACGGGTCAGTGGAAATCAAAAGCATTCGAGCGCGAGTCATTGCCGCGAACTCTTGTTATATTGGATCGTTGCCTAAGTGGGTATGGCGGTGAATTGGCTACTCGATTTGAATTAGCTGTATCAGCTGCTGCATCCTTGCTTGAAAATGGACTTAAAGAAGATACAGCAATGGGATTACTGTCGATTGGCGAGAGCGTGACTATGATGACTCCAAAGGCGGGCATAGATCAGAGAAATATGGTCATGAAGCATTTGACCTTTGTTGATGCGGATGCAATACATCCGCTATACAAATCGCTGCAGCGTGCTGATTCATTGCTGGAAGCAGGCTGCTTCGCTGTTATCATCACATCGGAGACTGGCGCCGAACTTATACGAAGCGTAGAGTGGCTTTCTCGCAAAGGGATTACCCCTTGTGTACTGCATATCTTATCTACTGTAGATAAGCTGAGCCACAACACCGCTTGGCAGCAAGTCATGCACGAGCGGAATTGTCCCGTATTTGAAATTCGACAGCTGCAAGAACTCCCTTCGGCACTTGAAAAGGGGGGGACAGCATGAAGAAGGCCTTTCGTTACAATTTGAAATATTTGACAATGAATTGGTATGGGAAGCTCACGTTTATTTTTGTGGCAGTCATTGTAGCTAATTGCATATCCATCTTTGAGAACTACTGGTGGGATGAGACGTTTACGATCGCGTATTATACGATTTTCACGGCACTAGCTATTGATCTCCTGCTGCCTTTGCGAAGTCGATATATAAAGATATTCTTGCAACTGCTTACAGCTATTATAATTACGATCAAGCAGGTTAGAATGGATTGGATAATTGCAAAGCCGGAACGCTGGCAGGAATGGATTTGGTGGGTGCAAGAGTATTCTTCACAGCTTCATCCGTTCATATGGATAAGCGTTGCTTTATTGTTGATTTATTTACTGTTTAGCATATGGACAGTGACACGCCCGCGTGTTTTCGGTTTTATTGGCGCAAGTATTTTTTTGCTAACAATCGCGGACTCATTTACGCCAATTTGGCTATGGGATGAGATTGGGTTTATTGTATTCATTGGGTTGTTATGGCTCGTTGCAAGCCAATTATCCAGACTTCAGCGTGAACATCCGAACAGCTGGAGAGAGCTTATTGAATATCCCTTTCAATTAATATTGCCTATCGCAGTCGTCTTAACGGTTCTTATGACTGTAGGGCTGAATATGCCTTCCATTTCTCCTATACTCCAAGATCCCTACACGATCTGGAGGGAGTCCAAAGGCGAGACCGTGCAGATCTTTCTCGGAGATAAAGGAGCGGATCTCAATTCTCCGAAAAGCTCAGGCAATGTGAGTTCAGGATATGGCAGGAACGATGATAGTCTCGGCGGCGGCTTCGATTATGATTATTCTCCAGTGATGACCGTCTCGACCAACCAACGCAGTTATTGGCGCGGTGAGTCTAAAGCCTTCTATTCAGGTGATGGATGGTTGGATGTAAAGGCTGGCGAGGATGACCAAATCGTTTCCGACATCAGTAAAGAAGCGATACTGCCCATACTTGATGATCGGCCATTAGCTAAGACGATGGAAATTAATCAAATTGTATCGATGGTTCGTAAGGACGTTTATCCGGTCTTGTTCGCCGCGGCACCAATAACGAAGATTCATTGGATTGACAATGAAGAAGCTGATATGACAAGAGGGAATCTATTATGGTTGCCTGGCTCATGGGAACTGCATTTACCGAACAGTTTGAAGCTGAGGGAATATCCGACGTCTTACTCCGTTACATCTACAGTCCCAGAGCTTGATGAGACCGCTTTAAGAAGCGCAACTGCAGGCTGGAGCGATAATTCGGCAGTAAATCGCAATAAGGTATATACGCAGCTGCCGGATACATTGCCAATACGGGTTAAGGAGCTTGCAGAGAAAATTACGGCAGAAGCTACAAATGATTATGATAAAGCAAAGCAGCTGGAAGCTTATCTGAGGCTGAGCTTTACTTATAATAACAAGCCGGACGAAACGAAGCTTACTGGTAAGAGTATTGATTTCGTTGATCAATTTTTATTTGAGTTGAAGGAAGGCTATTGTGATTATTTCTCAACATCAATGGCTGTGATGGCTAGAAGTATTGGTTTGCCTGCAAGATGGGTAAAAGGCTTTTCGTCAGGAGCACTCCCAGCTAACTCTTTTGGTCCTCAAGGTGGTTATATGGAAGAGGAAGTTAATCCATCAGGCGCGGGAACGTATACCGTTCGAAATTCAGATGCTCATTCTTGGGTGGAGATTTATTTCGAAGGCTATGGATGGATTCCTTTTGAAGCGACAGCAGGCTTCTCATTCCCCTACACGATGGTTAAGGATGAAGCAGCTCCACTGACAGATTTAGATAATGATGATTTAGATGTAACTGCGCCTGTTCAATCAGATGTGAATTCAAATGCTAAGTTTTGGGCGTACGGTTCTGCTGCCTTACTAGCAGTTCTTGGATCAGTATGGTTAATCATTCGCCGTGAGAAAATGATTGCTATATGGAGAAGGCTCCGCTTTGCCTCGTATACGGAAAATGATCGCATCGTATTAGAGATGCATAAGCTGCTGCGCATATGCAAGAAGCGTGGAATGGAGCGGGAGGATCATGAGACGCTGCGTGAAGCTATATTGCGGTGGTCGCAAAATCATAAGCGTTTACGTGAAGATCTTAGAGCGGTGCTTGATGGCTTTGAACAAGCAAAATATAGCAAAGTCGTAGCTTCAAATGAAGAGGCTGACCGATTTGTTGCACGGGTGAAAGTACTTATTGATCAGTTAAGATAATCAAATACCGTCTGCCAGCGTTTTTGGCAGCGGTATTTTTTTGCAACAAATTTGGTTTGTATGGTATAGTTTCGTAAGATAGCAGGCAGAAAGCAGAGGGATATCGATTATGTTTGAACGGCTGTTGCCGCACATGCGTGTGAATACGGTGTATGAGATTAACTTAGATGAGCTGCAAGCCAGAGGCGTACGCGGCATCATTACGGATTTAGACAATACGCTAGTTGGTGCTAAGGAGGCGTTGGCAACACCTGAGCTCGTGCAGTGGCTTGATGCTGTTCGCTCACGCGGTTTTCAGGTTGTTATCGTTTCTAATAATAATGATTCACGTGTAGGGAAGTTCGCAGCTCCGCTGCAAATTCCTTACATTCATGCTGCTCGCAAGCCAGCAAGCAAGGCATTTCGCAAAGCGCTGAATGTACTGCAGCTTCCCGCTGAGCAGACGGTCGTCATTGGCGATCAGATGTTGACAGATGTGCTGGGCGGAAATCGTATGGGCTTATTTACGATTCTTGTAGCACCGATTGCACCTATGGACGAAGGAATTATGACTCGGGTGAATCGACGTATTGAACGAATTGCTTTAAAAAGTTTAAGGAAAAAAGGTTTATGGTATGAGGGGGATACAAAGTGAGTGAACAACAGCTTAGTCAGGCATCTCAGTCATGTGCAGGTTGCGGCGTACAGCTGCAATCTAAACAACCGGAATTGCCTGGGTTTTTACCGGAAGCAGCCATAGGCCGCGAGCCGATTATTTGTCAACGATGCTTCCGTATTCGGAATTATAATGAGGCATCCTCAGTTGCTGTTGATCAGGATGACTTTCTAAGGCTGCTAGGCAGCATTGGGACGACTGACAGCTTGGTCGTGCATATTGTCGATTTGTACGATTTTGAGGGCAGCTTGATTTCTGGATTGCAACGTTTTGTAGGTAACAATCCGGTACTGCTCGTCGTTAACAAAATTGACCTGCTGCCGAAAGCGATGAATGTTAATCGACTTCGGAATTGGGTACAGAAGCAAGCCAAGGAAGAAGGATTGCGGACAGTCGATGTCGTACTTTGCAGCGCGAAGCGCAATATGGGCTTTGAGCATGTCATTGAAGCTCTTGAACAGTATCGGAATGGTCGCGATGTTTATGTGGTCGGTGCAACAAACGTAGGGAAATCTACGCTAATTAATCGGCTTATTCGCGATTACAGCGATATGGAGCGTGAATTGACGACTTCCAGGTATCCTGGAACGACGCTTGATGCGGTTCATATTCCGCTTGAAGATGGGAAAGCGATTATAGATACACCAGGAATCGTATATTCCACGCGGATGACTGAGGTTGTGCCGCGCAGCTTCTTGGCTTCATTGCTGCCGGACAAGCCGATTAAACCGCTTGTCTATCAATTGAACTCCGGCCAGACGCTATTTATTGGCAGTCTAGTTCGATTTGATTTTGTTGAGGGCGATCGTCAATCCTTCACCTTCTATATTTCTAATGCTCTAAATATTCATCGTACTAAGCTTGAACGGGCGGACG
>NZ_JBFUHJ010000104.1:0-15475 GCF_056402455.1 Paenibacillus sp. P4_A7
ATTCATCATCATTGGGTTTTGAAGTGAGAATATCAAAACCTAGCGATTTTCTAAATATTTTAAAGTATTTTTTATAATAAGTTTTCAAAAAATTATTAATTACTTTTCCAGACTCAACCTCATTGTACTTTTCATCAAGTAGCTTAAGCTCAATTTGTTTTTCTTTATATTCATTGTATTCAATTCTCATTTTCCTGAGATCTTCTGCCAATATCTTATATTCAAATTTTAATACGATAGTATTATTTTTTGGATCTAGATCCAGCATTAGTTTACTAATATGTGATAAATTACTTGATTGATCATATTCTATAAACATTGTTAGCGATATACCCAAACTAGAATTTGAATGATCCTCATCATGTTCATTTTCTATATATCTTTTTAGTTTCTTTTGAAAATCAATATTAAAGTCATCAAGAGTAAAGGCGTTAGTATTTGCTTTAGATCCGATAAATTTATCAAGTATCGATAACAATGATGTTTTACCACAATTATTTTTACCAATTACTAATGACAATTCCTTCTCTAAATCTAATTCAAACGACTTTAATAATCTGAAGTTTTCTATTTTTATTTTTGTAACTTTCATCTTCCCGCCCCAATCATCCTAAGTATCTTAGCATCATCAACATACCTATTTTCCTAAAAATTCCCACTATAACCATTCTACACAACGAAACAATTCCCTCTTTGAAAACACTTAAACTCCTAAATATATTAGGAGCAACTCATTATAAAAGATCTTAGAATTTCAAAACATCTATGCTGGTTTTCAATTTATACGTTACCTTTTCCTAATGGGTCCCTATTTGCTTTTGCATCCAGCTTTGCACGATCACCTGTCAATTAAATCAACTTACCTAGAGCCTCTGTTCGACTAGATGCTTTTAAATATAAAAAAACAGGCAATCCCACCGAATGGGATTGCCTGTTTTCATGCATTTTTTATCTCTTCACCTTATAAAACTCATGATACAACTTCATCAACGCCCGCTTCTCAATCCTCGACACATTATCCACTTTTTGTTTGTACCAGTTTATGTTCGTTTATAATATTGCCCTGATATATTCTATCTTTTCTGTCTATTCATTTTTTTGAATTAGGGTGAAATGACTTGTATAGTTCGAGTTAACGTATCCCCATAAAAAATTGCGCCGTCTCGAACCATTCGAGCAGAAAACGTATACGCACCAGGGCTAGACGGAGCAGTAATGGAAAAATGGAACGTCTTTTGCTGACCAGGTATGATGGACTGACCACTGTTCATGAACACACGTTGATTATTGGGCGCCGACGAATAGCCTCCATTCAGATTAGTCCATGTCAGCTCATTGCCGGTTAGCGATGCCCAGCGATCCATTGAGGAGTAGCTCCAAGTGTTAGTGCCGGTATTCCACACTGTAATCTCTACATCCACCGTTTGGCCTGCTGACATCTTTTCAGGAATACCCGCATATAAGGTCTGCGCGTTGAGTACTGTCGTCGTTTGTCCTAAGGTATGCGCTTTATTAAATCGGAAAAAGGTATATGGATCTACAACTTCAAATTGAATACTTGGATAATTGGTTTTTACATAATTTACGGCATCCACTAAAATTGAAGGCTGCATCAAAATGTTTCGGAACATATAAAACTTCTTGCTTCCGGTCAGCGCATTTTTGAGCATCTCTCCATAAACAGCTGCATTCCGAACATCCACACCTAAATCCGTAATGGTAAAGTATGGCGTACCGTTAACAATGGCGCTTGCATATCCGGCATTCGTTCCCACACCTACCGGCGATATACGGCTATATGCTTGCTGTACAGTAGAATGGACGGAACCGCTGTTGCCGCTTATAAGAAACCCTGTAATATCAATATCGAACAAACGATAATACTCGGTATTATATTCCTCCCATACATGCAGGAAGTCAGGCAGATTATCTGGCCGATTAGCGCTCATAAGCATCATTGGATTCAAATAACCCGCTCCATTGTCGCCTGTAACGATATAGTCCTTTGTTGACATCGTTTCATAAATATAATTAAACAGCTGCGGAACACGCTGTGATAAACCAGGCACGAGTGACCATGCCAGAGGTAATTGTCCGCGCTTCGGATCATTCCATAGCGCTGGCAGCGCGCTTGATGTCCATGCGCCGGAATCATAATCCCCCATGTAAAACACAACATATTTTTTACTGTTGTCAAACAATGTGCCATTAGCGCCTTTGTCATTATTTTGTGTGTAGGATGCTTGCAGCGGTACATGCTGAAAAGCCGAGGCGTTCGATAATCCAACCAAGCCATAGGCATCTGCATCCTTTTGCGCATTATATTTAGAAATGATATCTGCATACATCCATTCTGCTTGGACGGGCTCATAGCTGGCTGCGGGGTCAATATGCTTCGTATACTTGAGCCACCAAGGAACAAATCCACCTATAGTAATAATATGGTCACCAGCAATAGCATTTTGTGAGCGCAGCAATTTTATAAGTGTTGCATAGTCTGTTCCTAGCGGCTGTGTTCGATCATCATTTGGACGACTGCCAGCATCAGGACTCAGATCAAAGAAAAATGCTTTATTTGCTATAAAGTAATCTGCATTCGGCAAAAAGCTGTTGAATAAATCATCATAGGTTATGTGTTCCAGCACAGGCTGCATAAACGCGGAGGTGGCTGGCGTTCCGCTGATTACCTCAATTGTTCGAGTAAACGACTGGGTGTGCCATGCCGCTCCGTCGCGTACCATTTGAACTGAGAATGTGTAAATGCCTGGAGAGGCTGGTGCAGTAATATCGAAGGTGAACATTTTCTTCTTTCCAGACTGAACCGTCTCTGAGCCAGTCAAGTAGACACGTTGGTTTGTAGCTCCGATGGAGTAGCCTCCGTCTGTAAAATTAGTCCAAGTAAATTGGTTAGTGCTAGCTGCAGCCAATCGATCATTCGCAGCATAACTCCAGCTATAATTACCTGTATTCTTCACTTCAATTTGCACCTGCGCCTGTGTTCCTGCTTTGACTTTCGATGGTATTTTCGCATTGACCACCTGGGAACTCAAGTTACTGGTGAACTCATTTACGCCCCAGGACATACCGTCCAAGGCATATACCATCATCAATGGGTTTGTAAGCCCAGTGTCCAGATAATGAACCTTTGCCCACATATACGCGTCATTTTTAGGACTGCCTGTTGAGGATAATGCTGTATCAGGTATTGTACCCGTGCCAGTAAATTTACCCTTGAGATTCACAACTACCGGTAAGCCTAGGTCATTTACAAGAACATCGTATGGGCTTCCTTGCGTCAAGTCATAACGAACAGGCAGCAGGTTTTCTACACCAGCGATCGTTGACGCCACATTTGACGTTGCTGGCACCTCAGAATCCCATACAACTACACCCTCATACTCATCCTCAAATATATCCAGCAATTGCATGAAAGTAGTTTCCGTCACAAGAGTGTTCGAGGCAAAGGCCTTGCCGGTTTTCTGAAGCTCCTCCATCCAAAATTCGTCTGGATCTAAGCTTTTGTAGTTGGCAATATAATTAGATTTGTAGTAATAATACAGCTTCGTTTCAGCACGGTTCACGATACCCTGAAGAGCTGTGGCCAGCTTCAAGTAATCATAGGCCATCTGAGAATTATTATTGCTATGAATGTTGTTAATCTCACTTTCCAAATCGAATACATGAATAACGTTTGAATTCGCTTTCACTTTTGGAGCTGGCAGTCCGCTAACCATTAGAGATACACATAAACACAAAAGCCCCCATCTTACTAACCTGTTCTTCATCACAATTCCACCCTTCATACTCGATTTATCGAATAACATGCAGAGAGGTAAAAAAGGGGTTTTCATTGAAAGCTCCTTCTAATTCTTGCAGCGCTTACGCTATTGAGTCTCCCTGCCGTACGCTGGGCCTTGAAGCTTTTCCGATTACGTCCCATGCGCGTGCGAGTTGGGGCTGTCTCCTCCAAGCGTTCAATCTAGTGGCATAAACTGTCTTGCGAAACTCCAGCTCCTGTACCAATGGATGCTACGGCTCGGTCACCGAAGCCGAATAACCCCAAGTATGCTCAGCATACAGCGTGATCCATTCATCTGCCTGTCGCAAAATATCAGGCTGCAACTATTCGCCATTAGGGTCCATCATTTGCAGCAAGGATAATTTGCGCTGAGCATCGTGAAACAGCTGCGTGCTTGCAGGAGTAGACGCTACACCATCCGACTACCAATCCGGCCAATCTCCTTTATAGCTCGGTATGGGAATGTCAGATTCCAAACGACGAATTTCCTCAAAGAAGGTATCCAGCAGTACCATCTCCAGCTCAACGTGATCGCCAAAGCGTTCATTCCATGCTTGGATGAAGTATGATTGTGTCCTTCATTCCGTCAGTTCCAATTCATCTCTTATATCGCTTCAAATATGATTGCTTCAGCATCAGCTTCTAATGGCAGATGGACGCTGTATAGCAAGCTTTCCCCCGGTAAAATGATCGAATAGTTTTGCGGACTGTACAGCGGCTGCCCTTTGTTGGCGGAAGCGCATACATAATAGGCTGGATTTGTACCTATATTGGTTACCTTATATTGCTCATCCACTTTGACAGACGTCCTGCTGCTTCCCAATGGAGTAACCGTTAACTGGGGTTTGGGCAGGTTCATCAACTTTTGGTAAGGGTTTTGCTCCAATGTGGAAAAGAGATACCAATTATCCTGCATACCGTCCATACGCAAGCGAACGCTGAACAAGTGTGGAGATTGCGCCGTAATAGGCATTTCAAAGCTAGCGATTAGCACGCAGCTATTCGCCCCCGCCTCAACATTACCTTCCTTGCTCCATAACATAGTGCCTTCTATATTTCGGCATTCCGATTGMCAAGTATGGGCATTAGCTGCATTTTGATTATGAATATAGCACTCCGCTTTCCAGGTCTCTCCAGAGAAGTAAACTAGCTTATCATATTTCAATGAGATATGCTGAGGCGCATACGCTCTGGACATCCAGTAATAAGCCATTTTCGGCGTTTCATAGTAATCGACGAGTGAAGTGCAAGACACATTTGGGTAAGGCTCATTAAATTGCCAAATAATGCTACCACTATTCTGATACTTGCGGCGCCTATTAGCCTCCAGCGCGTAGCGAATGCCCTCGGCCTGAATCCATTGGCTCGCTTTCGTTAATTGCTCCAGCGTACTTAACGGGCCAAACAGCTTTTGATCGCGCTCTGAGGTATCCCACCATTCTCCGTGGTGACGCCAAACCGCATCCTCTATCATTGTTGTTGCGATCTGATTTTCCTTAGGTAAAAAGAGTTTTAATGATTCGATATTAGCGCAGCCGTCCACACCAAACTCACTATGCAGCAGGCTATCTGAACGGTTATACAGATCGTAGTGACCTGTGAGGCCTTCATATTTCCAAGGTCCATGCACATCATGGTTCTGACCAGGCTGATCAACATTCAGGAATTCATTCGGGCCAGATGCGGACGTCGGCAGGAAATACGCGCCAGGATGATGCGCTTCAACAAGCCTCTTCAGCAGGGAAAGGTTAATATCTTCATAAGTCGAAGGCATGCGGCGCTCATCCATTAGCTCATTGCCGCCGCTCCAGCAAGCAAGGCTGACATGATTCCGTTTCACCTTTAACGCATGAACGGCTGCACGCTCTAAGCGCGCAAGGAACAGCTCATGCTTAGATGGAACATTATCAATGCCGGAACTGGATTGAATAAATTCCTGCCACACCATAATACCGGCTTCATCACAGCATTCGTAGAAGGCCTCCTTTTCAATTAAGCCGCCGCCCCATACTCGGACGAGATTAATATGAGCCTCCTTCATCAGCTGCACCATGCTACGATATTTTTCTTTTTTGACCGTGCCGTATTGCTGGTCCAGCGGCGGCATGTTGACACCTTTGATATAAACCTTCTCACCGTTGAGTTCCAATGTGTACGGGAGCGCATCTGCAGGCGCATGCTCATTGGGCAGCCAGCGAAGCGTACGAAATCCCGTACGACCTCGCCAGACATCAGATAACTGCCCATTATGAAAAACCTGCACCTCTACGCTGTATAATGCCTGTTCACCTGTGCCATTCGCATGCCACAGCTTCACCGTCGGAACCTGCAGCATCATTTCACATACTAGCAAGTTGTCATCAGCTTGATCGTTAATCATCGTAAAATCAGCTTGCCCGACGGCTGTCAGCTGGCCCTGTTCGTCGCGAAGCTCCACGCGACAGGCGGAAGGCTTCTGGGATGCACAGACCTGCTGTGAGATAACTGTTCGTACAACTAAGTCGCCATCCTTCTTCTGAACGGTTGGGATAAGCTGTACCTCATCAATGTGTGCCGACTTCGTTGTCAGCACATACACTTCGTCCCAGAAGCCGATCGGAACGAGTCTTGTCGAGAAGTCCCATTTGTAAGCGAATCGGCTTTTTTGAGTAAGTGTGCGAGAGGTGTATCCAATCTGACCCATTTCATCCGGAACATGCTCGAACAGCACTCGAAGCTGCTGTTCACCATGCCCTTTTTTCAATACAGCATCTGTAATGTCGAGCACTAGCGGCTCGAACATGCCATCATGGATTTGCAATAGTTCATGATTTAGATAAAGATGTGCTTTTCCGTCTAAGCCCTGAAATACAAGGTGCATGCGTTCATCGGCCAGCGCCTCGCAAATAAATGTTGTCTCATATAGCCACCATCGATTTTCCACCCATTCACACTGCAGACTGTTCAGCCCGACATAGGGATCAGGAATCCATCCCGCTTTCTGCAAATCGGCATGAACGGAGCCAGGCACCCTAGCTTGTATCCATTCTGTGACCCCATGCAGCTCCCCGCCTGTTTCCATGCTGTTGCCTAAATGCGGAACATGCGGATAAAAGCCCTTTACCTGCCACTGAGATAAGCTTCTTTTTCCAGTTTGCTGCATTCGCTACGCCTCCTCTAATTAACTAATGAACAGCCTGCAAAGCGATTGCCCTTATATATCAGCTCTATCAATTAGCTCACTGTTGACAAGCAGCTTCTTCTATCCTACATATTCACAAATGAACTTCCTGTATTCAATTTTGCATACATACTAAATCATACTCCTTAGAATTTTTGTTTCAGAATAGAAGCAGCATCTCTAAGGCTACAGCAATTTTATTCATTGCTTCACCTTTTCATGATTATTTGTTATATTAATTATAATATTACCAGTTACACCTTCACCATGTTATATATAACAGTACATTCTTGCATTTGAGAATGTTATGATTGCTATATTAAATTGTCTGGAGGCTTCACTATGACCAATTCAAAACAACCGTTATACTTACAAATTCGCAGCTTTCTGCGACAAAAAATAGAGAGCGGAGAATTAAAGCCCGGCGATCAAATTCCGATTGAAGCTGAGCTCGCCGAACAATTCAATGTCAGCCGTATTACGATAAAAAGTGCGCTGAAGCTGCTTGTCGATGAGGGTCTTGTTAGCCGCACTGCTGGCAGAGGCACTTTTGTCACGGATACTCAGCAGCCCAATATTCTGGAGCAGCAAGAAATAACAGAGCCTGACGCATTTCGCAAGATCGGACTGATTGGGCCTATGACTAATGATTTGTATACGCTCGGCTTGCTGCGAAGCATTGAGGACCAATGCAAGGAAAACAACCTCATCATGCTGTTTCGTTCGAGCTCTACTCAATCAGAAGAAAGAGAAGCGATCCGCATCCTTCGTTCCCAAGGCGTAGACGGACTTATCATATTCCCTGCTGATGGTGAAGCCTATAATCAAGCTATTCTAGATTTAAAAACAAAGCAGTTTCCGTTTGTGCTTATCGATCGATATTTGCCAGGCATTCAAACCAACGCTGTATTGTCCGACAACTTTCAGGGCGGCTATTTAGGCACTCAATACTTGGTTGAACAGGGGCATCGCAACATTGGCATCGTATCGGGAACGAAGTCTAAAACAAGCAGCTCTGAGGATCGATTTTCCGGTTATTTGGACATGGCCAAAGAGGCTGGCATTCAAATCAATCCTTCGCACTGGTTAACGCGTATCGACGAATTTACTTATCGCGAGGAGGAACCGACAAGAGAATTTATTCGTCAATGGCTCTTTAGCAATCCTGATCTGACAGCTGTATTTGCCTTCAATAACTATGTAGCGGTTATGGTTGCTGAAATAGCTGCGGAACTGAACAGACAGATTCCGCAGGAGCTGGCTATTCTAAGCTTTGATGCCCTCAATTACTATGATTTCACAGGCCCATTTTTCAGTCACTTAAAGCAGCAGGAAGAGAGGATTGGCCTTACTGCTGTTGAGCTTCTGCTGCAAACGTTAAAGACGCCAAGCACCATGGAACGTATTCTTATCCCTGTTCAGCTTGTAGTAGGGAAATCTACCTAACAGCAAAACAAACGAAAAGCCGCTCACATTGTCGCGATCTTCAGATAGCTTCGTGAGCGGCTTTCGCTTTTAATTGATGACAGGACCTCATTAATCAGGTCAAAAATATTTAATATTTATGTCACTGATATACGTGTACCTCATCAAATGAAACCGTCGAGCTTCCTTTTGAACCATCAGCGGAACCGCCATTCAAGCCAGGAAGTCCTGTCCTGCCGCCATGCTCCCACTTATAGGGCCATTCATCCGGCTCTGGCTCTCCATCCTTCCATACCTTTCCATATAGTGAGTCTTGCTCATGTCGCAGGAAGAACCAGTACCATTTCTCTGCCTCCCATTCAAAGGAATAGGAAGGTCCCCAAGCAACGTTGTCATCTAAAAATTGAACAGTCTGATTGTCTTGATGAAACAGCAAATTATACCCCAAGCCGTTATCCGGATCATTATATAAGCTAACCCCGGCTCTTGCATAATCCCCCGCGACCCAAGAATCGACTTTCACTTTCGCTTTTATCGCTGAGAACTGCTCTTCTGTCTTCTCCTCTGTAGATATAAGCGCTTTTTTCGGATCACCGATGCTGCTGGAGGTTTGGCGCAACGCGCCAGCATCTACTGCCCATTCTCCATTTACCATTGACCAAGACTCAGCTAATGCTGAATGATCAAATGAATCATAGAAGAAAGCACTTTGCAAATTAGCAGAATGGCTTTCAGCCGTATGAGCATCCAGCTGCTTTAGTCCTGCTGTATTAGAGATAAGCGAGACATGGCCGGCATCATCCGTAGCTTTCAGCGCGATATACAACTGCTGTGCGGGCTCAGGAGCCTCAAGATGCCAACGCTCTTTGCTACCTCCAGCTGCCGGAGTCACATTATGAGAGACAAGCGTAACCGTTTCCCAATTTTCTTCTGTGATAGGAACATCAGAAATCCGAATTTCATAAGCACTCACAGCACCGAGTCCCCCGTCATTACCAGGAGCCGTCCATTCAGCAATCAGCTGATCGCCATCTTGAATAAACCTTAAATCATGAACAGCATTAGGAGCAGTCAAATCCTCCGTCATTGTATACATGTACAAATCATCAGCTCGATAAACAGCCCCCTCCGACTCCAGAGCAACCATTAGGCGAAGCTTAACCGCTTTAGGCGACAATTTGACAACACGGTCATAGGTATTCCATTCCGTCTGCGTATTAATCGCCAGCTTCTCTGTCCGAATCACTTTACCCTTGACATTGCTCTGCTCCAAACGGACCGTCAGCTTTCCCGCAAGCTCTTCAGTCATCCATTTGCCTCCGAAGCGAACATGGCCGTCTTTGATTGGCGGGATCTCGACATCCTGATAATAGCCTGTGTCAGCAACACATGATGCTGCACATTGGGCAGATAAATAAGGCGTTCCGTTCGGTGAGTTATTCGGTAAACGCAGCACATCGATCTGAGCATCGCCAGAAGCTGTCCAGCTCTGCTCGTCAGCCGTCCAGAAATTAGCATTCACCAGCAAATTATTTGTTTTCTCCATTCGATACCAATACAAGCCGTCATATTTAGGATCATCTGATCGTCGCCCATACATTAAATAAATATAGCCATCATGCTGATCCTGAAAGATAGAAGCATACTGCACATTGCATGGCAATATTCCTCTTGAATCCTCAAGTGCCTTAGAGGAATAAATAATAGGATTGCCCGCAGGCAGCTGCTCCCATGACGTATTCGTTAACGACGTGCTTCGAAATAGACCATAATTCCAATTTTGATTATAGGAACAGGTTAGATTAACATCCGAAGCTTCAACAAGGTGATAATAAAAATCCCCCTCCTTGAACATCGCTCCGGCGCCTGTGCCCGTGTTTCCAAAAATAGCTTGCCAATCCTCCCTCCACTCTTGAGCATCCGCTAGATCATGAAGAGCATCAGCYGGTACTCCCCGAGACTCATCTCCAGCGATCCAATCCTGAAAATTAGCGGTTTTGGCAGCGCTGCGGAAGCCGTGCGTAGAATCAAACCCGTGAAAGGCAACCCAATAATACTCGCCGTCATAATCAAAAATATCAAAGGTGCCTTCATCAAACACACGCCCAGGCCCAAAGCTTTGACTAGCACAGTCATCCTCATAAGTATCACAAATAGGTCCCCAAAGCTCACCCGGATCAATAACCGGATTGCCGCCGGGAGGCTCTATCGTGAATGGTCCCATCGGATCAGAGCCCTCACGCGCCAGCATGCAGCCTCTCCATGGCGAATTGAAGCCCTCTAGACATTGAAACAAGTAATACCACTTATCTTCCTTTTCGTTTTAGTACACATCGCCGTCCGTCGCCGCACATTCATAAGCAGTTCCCGGTGTATGCGGGATAATAACAACGGGCTCTGACCACGTGACGCCTTTGTCCAACGATTTTCGGACTTGAGTTTCCAGCGGTGATGAACAGTAATTGTCTGCCGGCAATATTTTTCGGTTGAATAAATACCATGTTCCGTCATCCATAATCTTTACCTGTGTCCCGTCAAAAAAGCTGCGCGTCCCTGTTGTCTCCGCAGTATCCGCATGTAAAAACATCCATGCGGCGTCTCCATTCCAATACTCCTCCATCGAGGCTGGCAGCCCTTCCCCAAAGGCAGTATATTTGCTGCCTTCAGGCAACGGCTCAATATTGGGATTGGCCAAGTATACTAGAAATAAAGCAAAGGCCGCGATCAGCGTGACAAGAAGCAGGGCTAATGATATAAGAACGGGCTTGTTTAATCGAAGCAATCTCATATTATTCAACTACTGTTCCCTCGAATGAACAGCTAAGCAAAGCGGACAGCTACACTTACAATTTGTTTCGGCTGAAGCGTTAACGAAAGCTTATGACCCTCAGCAGCCAGTGCTTCTGCTTCCGTTTCTTCTAATGTTACTTTTGAAGCTTTAACTATTTGTTTTCCAAAAGTCAATGCTCCGCTTTCCGCTTGTTCACTCGCATTCCATAGCCGAATAATGTATACGTCCTGTGCGTCAGAAGCATCTGCGGCTTTAACTGCGCTAATAACGAAATTCGGATTGTCGCTTGACAGAAAGGAGAAAGATGTCGGCAATTGGACATGCTCATAGCGATGCGGCACCTCGTAAATGACCTTGTTTAGTGAACGGTCGACGGCACGAATCCCAGCAGCATATCGGTGATATTCCTGGAATAAGGCTCCTGTTGAATGTTTATTAACCGCGAATGGCCGTATGGCATATTCGAACGTCAGCTCTCTCAGCAGCTGTCCGCCGTCACTGCCATCACTCAGCACTTCAGAGCCAGTACTCCGATATAATGTCAAAGCAATGGTTCGTTCGAGGTCATCACGCACTTGCGTTTCATAAAGACCTTTGCTATAAATCGCCAAACCGCTTGTATCATCATTCATCGAAATGATTCCATTATTCGGTACTTCCTCGCGTGCTTTCTCCATATAAGCGGAGTAATCCGTTTTCTTTACTTCCCTGCGCACCAAGTCGAACGGCGTACTCGTGGAATAGGATTCTGTTTGAATCCCTGTTATAAACAATGCCTTCAGACGATGGTCCTTCGCGCGATTCTCTATCGTTGTTCGGCATCGAATTTGCGGATCATCTTTGAACATATCGATTTGCGTGCGAATCGGAATCTCAATCATTTCAGCGCTGCGTGCTGTTCCAGAGGCATTGATCGATGCCGGCAAACGCCATAGAAGCTCAATCTCTATACGTAAAGCGAATGGTCCGTCATAAACAACAGACAGGTTGGATTGACAGCCTGTGCTTACGAATACCTGATTTGTTACTGGCGAGACATGATTCCATCCTTCGCCAATATCTGCCTCATCCTCGAACACGAGTAGCGGTCCGTACACTTTTCCAGTCGCATGATCCTTTATTGTAATAGAACCGTCAGCATTGACATTCAATCTTAACTTGCCGTTATCCCATGAATGATGCTGTACGCGCATCGTTCCTGGATTACGGTAAGGCCGCTCCATGCGAGGAGCGTTGTACTCACCTGGTCCATGAAGCTCATGAGCAATTCGTTTTATTACATACGTTGAATAGCCATGCGCTGGAATTTGAGCAGGCAGAGCAATTCGATACCGATCCACCATCTCTCCATGTGGAATATCGCGATAGGGACGGAAGCGATGCATACTGTTTTTCTTAACGCTAAGCAGCTGATATTGAACCTCCTCGCCTTGTTCATCATATATTCGGAATAATGTTCCCATTAGAGCTGGTGAGACCCCTTGAATATGTGCAGGCAGGCTGAACTGTGTCTCCACAACTTCATCCAACACCTGCGCGGAGGCATTAAACAGCGTCAACACGCGCTCACCCGTCAAACCTTTCGTATCCATATGATTAGACACATAAGTGAGCTGCTCGTGTATCATTTGCTCAGCTATCAGCTTTGACTGGTCGAATCGATAGATCATATCGCGATGCACCTGATCAATGGAGCAGCCGCAAATGGAATCATGCGGATGATTCTGAATGAGAGACTCCCAAGCTCTGTCTAAAAAGGCTTTAGGATATCCACGTCCCTCTAAGGCCGTAAATACGCCCCATGGCTCTGCCCAACGCTCTAACAGATTTTCACATTGTTGATTAAGCTGCTTTAAATGCACCCGAGATGACAGTACAYTTCCTAAAACCCAATTGTTTACCCCAACATACCCTGGGGAGCGCTGCTCGCCATGAAATACCGTTAATGTTCCCAGCTTTTTTCTAAGGTCTGCCACATAATGCTCCAGATGAGTATGAATAAACTCCACTCCGCCTAAATCTTCTGCTTCATTTAATGTTGTTAACATCCATGGCAGCTGAGGCTCAATTTCAATGTGATCGATGCCATCTAATCCAAGCAGCATATCCGTTGTCGCACGGGAGTTCTTGTATTGCAGCATCGATTGCGCTCGTTCAATTAATTCCGCGCGGTCGTACTGAAAATCTCGTTCTGTGAACGGCCAGCGCAAGAAAAAGTAGAAGTCACCATAGGATCGATCTTCATCAAGCTTTAAACCGATCACCTGCGACCCGTCAGCCCCCTCCCAAATGATCTCAGAGGCATCCCCGTCTCCGCGGAATCCGCGAAATAGTACGGCATTGTCAATCCCAAATCCCTGCAGAATCTGCGGAAACTGACTATTATGACCAAAGATATCCGGAATATAGCCTGATTTCATCGGCTCGGCTCCCCAGCTTCTCGCTTTGCGGTAACCGATGAGAAAATTACGTATTAATGACTCCCCGCTCACTAAAAATTCATCCGGCATAACATACCAAGGTCCAACTTTGATACGGCCCTCTTGAATAAGCTTCATAATCCGTTCTTTATTTTCAGGCCGAATTTCCAAGTAATCATCAATGATAATGGTCTGTCCATCCATCATAAAATATCGATATTCCGGATTTGATTCCATCATCTCCAGCAGTTCATCTATTAAATAGACAAGACGTACGCGATAGCTTTGAAAATCCTGATACCATTCTCGGTCCCAATGGGTATGCGAAACGACATACACTTGCTTTATTTTGTTAGTAGGATTGCTCATAATTCACCTCGATATAAAGATAAGGCAGCCGGTCCGTCAAGAAGCAACTGAACGACTGCCTTCTGCATTTGTGCGATAATTATTTTAATAAAGCCTCTACCTTAGACTGTGCATCATTGAGAATTTTTGATATATCCTCATTTGTCATGATTGCCTTCGACATTGCTTCACCGAAAATTTGCCATGCACGGGAGTTCTCTTTCGCAAAGGTCGGCAAGCCTTTTACATTACCAGACATCGCTTCATAGAATAAGAATAGGTTTGGCTGTGCAGCTTTGTATTCTGGACTTTCACCTATTTTTTTCAAGACAGGAGGTCGAACGCCTGCATCAGCAATGATTTGTTGAACTTCTTCACTCAGCATCGCTTCAATAAACTTGAAACCGCCTTCTTTATTTTTCGCATAAATCGGTACCGATGCAAAAGCTGCGCCAATCGCTACATTCGCTTGTGATCCACCGTCAGAAAGCGGAAGAGCGCCAATGCCGCAATCCATTTTTAATGCTGCACAAGTTGATACCATCCAAGGACCCTCTGACCACATCGCTACTTGACCTTTGTTCACTGCATCCCAGTATGCGCCTTCACCGGCATTCGCCATAACACCAACCGGAGCATATTTGTTAAGCTCACGGAAGAATTCAAAAGCTTTAGCGTTACCTTCATGATTAAAGATAGGTTGGTTATTCTCATCAACGAACCCGCCGCCAGCGATGTGCGGATAAATACCTGCTCGGAGATAACCGCCATTGTTAGGACCTGCATAGATAAGACTGCCGTAATATTCACCTTTGCCTGCTTCTGTAATGGTCTTGGACATTTCTAGCATTTCATCCCAAGTTGTTGGTCCTTTTTCTGGATCAAGACCAGCCTTGCGGAACAATTCCTTATTCCAGAACAATACGGATACCCCAGGTTGGAAAGCTACTCCATAAATCTTTCCATTGTATTCCATCGGCTTCCATGCGCCTTCGACTACCTCGTTGCGCACCTTATCTTCCAGCCAATCCGGGAATGGCTCTAGCAAGCCTTGCGCTGCATAGCCTGGAGATTGAGTCTCGCCCGTAATGACATCAGGTGTTGATTTTGCGATGAACGCTGCTGTTTGCTTCTGTACCAGAGGTTCAGACCAGCTCCAGTCTTCCTGCATCAGATTATAGCCGAGATCAACCAACTGATTATTGACAGAGGCCGCAATTTTCATCGGCGCAATAATATCTGGCGTAACCGTTTCGGTCGACTTGTCGATCTCTGCTTGACGTAAAGCGATTTGATCATCTGTATCACCTGAACCTGCTACGTTATCTGCGCCATTAACATTAATGACAATATCCACAATTTTTTCAGCTGGAGCATCCGTGTTTTTGCCCCCACTGTTGGTCGCGGTTGCGGCATCGCTAGAGCTTGTTGGATTACCTCCTGTGTTTGTATTGTTATTTCCTCCGCTTGAACATGCTGTTACAAACAGAAACACTAGTGCTAAAGTTAAAGCCAGATATCTTCTCATACTC
>NZ_JBFUHJ010000105.1:0-15473 GCF_056402455.1 Paenibacillus sp. P4_A7
GATGCCACGAAAGTTTACAGCGCGCGCAACATGCATCTGCTGGGCAATGTCGATCCCGACAACTAAATGCTGAGCAGTAATTTTTTCAATGAGCTGATTTTGTCTCGCTTGCGATTTAAACTTCATAATAGAGCGTCCTCCTGGATGATGGAATTTTTAGGGCTATGACCCGTTGCGTACTTCCATCGTACCGAGGCGCTCGTTTTTTTGCAAAGCGGAAATTTAACGCTCTACAGGAATGCTAACGGGGAACGATAGCTATTCCATCAAGGCTGCTGACATCATCGGCAGCTTTTTTTCACCTATGGGCAGTAATGTTGAACAAATTTTTAGAAAGAGTAAAAATAATTAGAGAATGAAAGGTGAATAAATTTGAATCAAAACAATAAAAGAAAAACTTATAAATTCAACGAAGACGATATTTTAGAAATTTTAACTGAATATCTTGCAGAAGAAAGTGGATTTGAGACATTTCGATCAAGAGCAATCCTTTTGGGTACGCCAGGAAAAGACTTGAGGTTAATTTCAGTTATTAGTGATTTAGAAGACGATGATATTTCCAAATTAAATTTAGAGGATATCGATAATAAAATAGAATTTAATGGTTCGCATTGATATTATAAAAAACTTGTTCTTTGTTAAGCTAACTGGCAGTATAGTTGAATTGAATTAAGGAAGATACTAATATCTTCGCGAATAATTCAATATATCTTTTGGCTAATTATGAAATACGTAACCCGTCTCATCCAGCTTATTATACGAATTCCGCTAATAAGACCGTTTATGCAATGGGACAAAGATTAAAGACATATTTTAAAAACTATAAAAACATAAGGAGACTTACAATGAGAATTGGATTATTAATTGTAGATATGCAAAAAGTCTTTTTACAAGGTCAAAGAGAAAAATTTAATGTTGAAATTGCATGTGAACACATAAACTATGTCGCAGACCTACTTCGTTCAAAAAATCATTGTGTTATACATATTCAGGATATTGAAGGAGCAGAAGATCTTAACTCTGAATTACTCGATATCATCTCGGAGATCAAAGTTGAACAAAAAGATATCAAGATTACTAAAAAAGTATCGAATGCGTTTTGGAATACAGAATTAGAACAGATATTATTAAAGCAAGAAATTGGTTTAGTTATTGTGGCAGGCTTTGCAGCAGAGCATTGTGTTCTATTTACTTATAATGGTGCAAAGGAAAGAGGCTTTAAGACAGTGATTCTTCAAAATGGAATTATAAGTGCAAATAGTGATGTGATTAATAATACATACCGGGATAGAAATATAATCTCTTATCCAATAATTGAGTTTATAGTAAAATAAAAATTTTGCAGGTAACTCAAGAAGGCCCCTGCAGTATATAACACCTTATTCATGCTGCGGACCTTACGGCTTGATCCGTCCGAGGTGTTGAACTAACGAGGAACTATAGCTTAGTCCACCCCTTGTGAAGGCAGCCGATATCTAGCGGCTGCCTTTCCCCGAGAATGGGCAGGATCGTACGAGCATAGCGAGAAATAAATAATGTAAGTTTATTTGTAAGCTGGGATTTTACTTTCATTTGATCGGCCATCCAGAAACATAAAGGACGTCTTTTTCTTTGTCTGTTTGTTTATCGAAAGGAAGGCAAACGCGCGGCAAACGATATATGTTCTTGTCCTCTGTCGGAGGACAAGAACATACACCCATATGAAGACGTCAAATTGGCGGATTTTTTGTTTTTATGATAAAAGTTCTTGTCCCATGTAGGGGACAAGAACTTATATCGTTAACCGAAAAGGACAAGAACATGTATTCATAGCCGATTTGATGAATATCTAAAATCTAAAGACTGAGGACAAATGAAGTCCTCCGATACATTGAAAACATTTTTAAATGGCATGATTTTCCGATTCACCAGATTATCAAATGGAAGATCGACTTCTAATATCATTGATTTCCCGATCTCCTCAGCAGCCATAATATGCTAGACTACCTATATATCACTTTTTAGGGGACCATAACACGATGAAGACATTTACCATCTTGTACATTGAAGACGATCAGGAAATCGGTTCCTGGTCCAGGGACTTTTTAATAGGTCAAGGCTATGGGGTGATCTGGAAGACTTCGGGCCAAGATGCGGAGGTAGTAATAGAACACTGCGATCTAGTCGTTTTGGATATTATGCTTCCGGGTTTGGACGGATTCACGGTCGGTCAGCGGCTAAAACGGATCAATCCCGCTATGCCCATCCTGATGCTTACGGCCAGAACCTCAATCGAGGATAAGCTTACAGGCTTGTCTTTTGCCGATGATTACATAACGAAGCCTTTTCATCCGGATGAGTTGGCTGCACGTATCCAAGTCCTCCTCAGGCGTACCGGCGCTGCGGAAACGGAACAGCTTCAGATCCGGCATTTAACGATCGACCGGAAAGAAAGCCGTTTATGGAATTCCGAAACCAGGGCAGAGATTGTGCTTACAGGTAAGCAGTTCCATATATTCATGTATTTCCTGGACCATCTGAATCACATATTGACCCAGAAACAGATTTATGAATCTGTTTGGGGCGAGCCGCATTTGGACGGAGATAAGACGCTGACGGTGCATATCCGGCATCTGCGCGAGAAGATCGAGTTGGATTCCGGTTTCCCCAAAATTATCGAAACAATCCGTGGCGTCGGATACCGGGTGCGATCATGAGAATCCGAGGCTCTTTAATGAGGAAATACCTGTTCCTTATTTTGACCGCCTTGCTTCTATGGCCGGTCATTCCGGCGATGTTTTATTTGCCGGTCTATTTATTCAGGGAGCATGCGCTGTATGTTCCTGAGGAGATCAGCCGCATGTGGCGGCAAGAAGCAGTCAAGCTGGACGGTGCTAGTAGGGATAAGATACATGAAAGGCTAAACAAGTTGAACGAAGACTATCCGGATGCTGAGATGTTCTGGGTGGACCAGTCGGGGAAGAAGTATCCTGTCATGGACCACCCGTCGGATATTCCCGAGCAGTGGACATATGAGGATACTCTCTCATTTTGGGCAAAACACCGTGAACGTGAGACGTTTGCCGTAACGTCACTCATCGGAAACGATCCGAAGCAGGGGGTTATGGTGATTCAGATCCCCGAATCCCATATTCTGTCTGCAGAAATGTCGCTATCAAGAAACGCGCTGCTCGTTCTTCTGTTCTTCGTAATCTATCTGTCCTTTTTCGTGCTGTCATGGCTCTTCTTCGTTCGTCTTCGCAGAAGACTCATCAAGCTTCAATCAGCGATGACAGTAAACAGGCTGAAGGATATTCCGGATGAAGTCACCATAAGCAAGGACGACGAAATCGGAGAACTCGAAGGGGCGTTTAATCGGATGGTACGAGAGCTTAAGGACAGCCGTAACCGGGAGAGGAAGGAGGAGGAACTTCGCAAGCAACTTATTTCGAATATTTCCCACGATCTCAGGACGCCGCTGACCGTGATCCGGCAGCATACCCATACTGTTCGGAAAGACCCTTCTTCCTCCCGGGGACAGGCTTCGCTTGACGTAATCGAGCACAAACTGGATGAAGTGAGCAAGCTGATGGATAACCTTCTTTCGTACACACTGCTGTCCGCGGGAAAGTATCCGTTGCGCGTGCAAACGATCGATATAGCTGAAGAAATCAGGAACAGAGTCGCCGAGTGGTATCCGGTATTCGAAAACAAGGGCTTTGAGGTCCTTGTTGAGCTTCCTGAGTGGCCGCTGAGATGGGTTGTAGATCCGTTGTGGTTTAACCGGATCCTTGACAATGTGTTTCAGAACGTGATGCGTCATGCTGGGTTGGGTCGGTACATAGGCATTCAAATCGTTGAACGAAAGGGGCAGTCGATGCTTGTCATTCAAGACAAAGGTCCTGGTATCTCTGGCGAGTCACCTGAAAAAGGCGCGGGGATCGGTTTGGCCATCATATCGATGATGGCCAAGGAGATGGGCATGCAGTGGAAACTGGAATCCTACGCAAACGGTAGTGCATTTTATATATGGTCGGAAAAGAAGCTGCAGCGTGAGTCATCTTAGATGATTTGCATGCGGTTTCCTTTTTTTAAATATAACATTCCATTTGGATCTGGGGCTCTAACAACTTCCGGATAAAACAATTTAACCTAAACTTAAACTTGAGGTCACTTTACTTTTCGATTCATGAAATAGAATGGGATATGGGGTGATCAGAAAAGGTGAATTTATAGGGAATTGAGTGGAGTTCGATCTGGACCGCTTCAGTGGTTTAATATGGTACGATATCGAAACCATTGGAGAGTTGTTTAAGGAGGTAAGAAAACATGCAGTACGACAAGAAGGTAACGGCGGGGCGGCTTGCCCCGCAATGGATGAAGATGCGTAGGTTTTGCGGCTATGGCGCCGCCATAGCGGTGATGCCGTATCTTCTGATTAAAATCGTCTGGACTTTCGGTCTCTTCATTCCGACCGAGCAAATGGGCGATGCTAGCTGGCGCGCGATCAACGCAGCAACTGCTGTTCTCTCTATGGTCGGCATCCTGCTGGCGCTGGCATTCAGCAGGCCGTGGGGTGAACGGTTACCCGCCTGGCTGGTTGCCCTCCCCGTGTGGATAGGCACTGGTCTGCTCGTTCCGATGCTGTTGCTGGCACCGGTGCTTGGACCGGCCGCCATGACTCGGGACATGGCGGCAGGCGCAGCCGACATCTGGACCTACGAACAGATATTCGTCATGGTCTCGCTGATCGGGGTCGGTATTTTCCTGCCGCTTGCCTTGGCGGGATACACCAAAGCGCGGTGGCCGGAGGCGCTGGGCGGTCCGACCGACATGGAATTGCCGGGACACACCCGGGATATGCAGATCACCTTAGGCAGGCTCATCGCAGCTGGCTGCATAATACTGGGTGCCATCAAGATGTACTGGGTGGTAGGCGGTACCCTCGGCATCGAGCCTGCCATGCTGGATGACCGCGATATATGGTGGCGCCTGCTGTCGTTGAGTACCGGCGTGTGGGCCTTCGCGGGGGCGTGGGGCTTGCTAACGCTTACTTCCCGCCGTGGCTCGCGGAGGTTCCTACCCCCCATGGCGGCGGCATGGATCTCGTCGGGAATGCTGTTCTCTTACAATCTCTTCAACCGCTTGTCCACTTCTCGCACCGATGCCCAGCCCGCCCCGGAGCACCCGCTGGCACAAGTGCTGACCACGGAGGCAGGCACCATCCTGGGGGTGATGATGGGGATGATCCTCCTTCTGGTGCTGCATGATCGCCGACGCGCCTTGCGCGGCGAATCAGTTTGAGGCGTAGTAGCAAATACAGCTGATTCCAATTGAAAATAGTAAGAACAACGAATAGCAACATTCCTATGTCAGTTGTCAGGTGGGGTGTCTTTGTGGACCGAAAGGATTGCGGAAAACGTTCAGCTAACGGGACAGTATGACAAGTTCTACTATAAGCGACTAACTTCGTGAAAAGCAGGAGATTACAATGAGTAATCTTAACTTTACAACCGAGGATGGGAATGACGGAACCATGTATCCCGAAACCATTCCGCCAATACTCCTGCGCGCGTCATGACTAACAGGTCATGTGGTGTGAAGTACAGGTAGATTCGGCAGAACGAAGGCTAGAGCCATTCGAATAGAAAAGGTATGCCAACGGATATGCCGCGTGGCTGAAAAACTGGATAGGGTGAGAATGTTCAAACAGACTGAACTGACAAACTTCCGAATGTACAGGTCTAAAGTTAGAACATATGGAAACATATGTACCATCAAACGATGGGGTGGGCGGCGTAAAGTAAAAATTTTTCCTATGAAATACGCTATGCCGAACAATGGCGGCATTGGTCTCACAGGCTTAGAGGAAGCACCTAAGTCCAGAAAGAATAGCTAGGATGTAAGGGGCTTGGAAAGCAAGGGACGTTGCAACAAGGGCTGTTACCCGAAACGGTTGTTATAAGGCGCATGCCGAAATACATTAATCCTTGTGAGGGCAGGGGCACGACTGATGAATCTCCTGTAATGGGAGTGGAGGAACAGCCCCAAGTCTAACTGAAAAGAACGATCATTTTCCAAGCGTGAATTGCACCGGTCAGGTAGGAATGTGGGAACATCACTTCTTCAAGAAGGGGATGCCACAGTGCAAGCTACTGGGATGACTTAACGGTCCATATCCTTGAGTAACGAGGAACTTATGATCTAGTACATTCAGTTAGAGGGAGCGCGGAGTGCCGGGAAACTGGCACGCTTCGTGTGGAGCAGGGGAAAAGCTGGAAATCACTTCAAACGCTTACCTATTGCAACCGATAGTTCAATCACAACACTACGGCTGCCGGCCAGAACGATCGGCTACCGTCGCCACGCTAACGGGCATCCAATGCCGGCCCGGAGGTTTACCGCCGTTTGCGACCATACGACCCTATGATTTTGGCAGGGCGGTTGGGAGAGGACTATCATAGCCGATTGAAACGTTGGATTGACCGTTTTCAATGGCGTTGCAACGAAGTATCTGCAACATTATTTGACTTGGTTCCGTTATGTTGAGAGCAAGGAATATGAGAATACAATGACCAATAAGAAAAATATGTTGATCACTTCTTGCCTGTTCACTGTAAAGGAGACAAACACCAATCTTCGACGGTCGGCTTTTTCTTGATGAACTATCGGGCAGTAATGGTTATTAGGTAATTGGGTTATCCTGGGTAATAAAATGAGCAATTGGTAAGAAATCATAACATTTGTTACATGCTATGATATAAGGAATTTCGCATGAAAGGAGAAATCAAAATGGCAACAAACAATATCAGTGAACCGGAGAATGATAATGCCCTTACTCCACAAAATCCGTCTAAACCTGATCCTGCAATGGGACGCTTGAATGTCTTCGTAGGGAAATGGAATACAGAGGGTGTGATTAAAGCGAGTCCGTCCGGGCCAGCTTATCAGTTGAAAGCAGTAGATACCTACGAATGGTTGCCCGGGGGTTATTTTCTTATTCATCATGTTGATGGCCATATGGGGAAAGATGAGGTTAAGGCTATTGAGATCATTGGCTATGATGCTTCCAGTCAGAATTACACAACACACTCATATGACAACCAAGGCAATTTCAGTGCATACCAAGCGAACCTACTCGACCGTGCCTGGACAATTTTTGGGAAATCGGAGCGATTCACAGGAATGTTTAGTGAAGATAGCAACACCTTAACAGGTAGTTGGGAGCTGTCAAACGACGGTAAGAATTGGGAACAATGGATGGACATCAAGTTGACTAAAGTCATCTAGCTAAAAAATCCTCTACTATTTATATTCTGTTGAGGTTCGAATACGAAATTAGTATCAATGGGCTGCTAAAAGTGGCACCCCTATCAACTTAACTAACTGATACGTTAGCTCAACTAACCGCCTTCCTTAGAAGGCGGTTAAATTTAACCCAGAATCAACATTAAGGTTTAACTTAGCCTATTGATAAAGTGAAGAAGAGTGACCCTAATCATAATATGAGAGTAAATAAGAAGACTAATTGGAGATAAGTTGATGATACGAAGATCTATTTTAATATTTATAACGTTAATCGTATTCCTTGCTGGTTGTAGTAATGAACCGGAACAGAATACCTCAAAAGTTCAGAACCCAACAGATTCAAATCAACGTAATGAACCAAAAAAGAATACCTCAAACATACAGACCCCATCGGATTCAATTCGAACTAAACCTCAGACCCCCTTATTAACAGATGAACAAATATTAATGAAACCTCCAGGGCGATTTGCTGGTTCTAATTTTGATGAACAGAAAGTTCAAGAGGCTCTAGACCAATTACCAAGCGATTTGACAGCTGATCAATATGAGGAAGAACTACTCCTCCTATTGGCTGAAGACTATCGCCCTTACGTGTCCACTTTTATTGATTTTGAATCCGAAGTTACAGTGAATAATCCACGACCTAATGAAAAGGTTACATTACCCACAAGCAGGAAGCTGCATATTTCAATCTTACTTGATGCCAGTGGCAGCATGAAAGCAACGATTAACGGGAAATCAAAAATGGATTCTGCAAAAGAAGCTATTCAAAGTTTCGGGGATAAGTTGCCAAAAAATGCAGAGGTATCTTTGCGGGTTTATGGACATAAAGGAACAGGAAGTCAGAAAGATAAAAAAGTATCCTGTAGCAGTACAGAAGAAATCTTTCATGGTCAAGGTGAGCAGACCAAACAAATAAAAACGGTACTTCAAGATGTAGAACCAGCTGGATGGACACCAATTGCTAATGCCCTAGAATCCGTAAAACAAGATATTAATCCTGAAACTACGGATTCGATCGTCTATGTGGTAAGTGATGGAATTGAAACCTGTGGAGGCAATCCCGTACAGATTGCAAAAGAGCTTAACCAATCGAAGGTTAAGACCGTTGTGAATATTATTGGCTTTGATGTGAATAATGAAGGGCAAAAAATGCTTAAACAGGTTGCTGCATCTGGTGGTGGAGAATTTACTTTCATTGATAATGAAGAAGCATTAAAAAAATATCTGAACAAAACGTATGATAAATTACGAGGCGAGTGGACGAGATGGAAAGAAAAAGGAGCAGGGGAGGCAAATATACAAAAAGAACAAAAACAGGGAACACTCAATCAAACCCGTGAAACAATGCAAGGCCTTGCGGTCAAAGAAAATTCTAATCAGCTAGCAGCCCTTAAGTATCTGGAAACAAAAAAAAGAGATGCTTTCCCAAAGAGTGAACTCTTTAAAATGATTACGGAACGCAAAAATTTCGCTTGGAGTTATGCTAGCGATACAGGAAAGCGTTTGTATGACGAAGTTTCAAAAAGTGGAAATAAGGTTAATAACGATATAACTGATGAAGGAAATAAGAATATCGATGAATTGACTAATAAGAAAAATAATTAGCGGATGCGGCGTAATCCATCTAGATTTGAGACCAGCGCCTTTTGCCACATTTTACAAGGATGCATATAATACTAGTATCCCGAGAGTAATAGATTAGGTTCAATTTGCGGGTGTTACTCAATAACCCTCCGCTCCGATCGATCGGTGACCATGATATCATGAATTCATTTATTTACTCATGGCCGGACCGTCGTCAAGGGAGACGTCCCGCTGGCACGGTGTCGGCATTCAAAGGAGGCGACAGTAGGTGAATACGATCTGGTCCATTCGAACCGGAATTCGGGATTTCCTTGAGGCCATCCACCGAACTAGCCAAGCATGGATTGAGAAATATCCGTTTATTAAAACGATGTATACGATTTTTTCATGGTTGTCGCTAATCATGTTTGTTTTAAGCTTGTTTTTCGTTAAAGAATCGCGTACCATGATGGTTCAATATTTATGGTCGTTTTATGTTTTGCTGCAATTTTGGTTTCTGTGCCGAAGCAAAACGATGCCGTGGAAGCCGATCGTTCTGTTCGTACTGGCAGGCGTTTTTCTTGTCGTACCGTTCACGACGCTTACGGTCAATGCTCTCCACGTGCTTTTCGGCGGAAAAACGTCCGACACTTGGTCCATTGCCGTGATTACGCCGATTTTCGAAGAGTTGTGGAAGCTACTTCCGCTAGGCATATTCCTGTTGTTCTCGCGTCGAGCTTCCGCTTTGAGCTTGAGCGATTACACGCTTATCGGCGCGGCGACGGGCGTCGGCTTCCAAATGATGGAAGAATTGTCCCGAAGATGGCTAAGTTCCGGTATTCTTGCGGAAAAGTATGGCTATAGCTTTACGATGCTGGGCGGCGAAACAATACACTKGGATTTTTTCTCGCTGTTTCCAGGGCGTTTCGAAGAAAGTTTGTTTCCGACGCTAATGACAGTCGGTCATCCCGTACATACCGCCATGATCGCGCTTGCGTGCGGAATAGCCTACCGGCTGAGGACAAGACTGACGAAATGGGTTTTTCTGTTCCCGGCAATCATGTTACTGTGGTCCATCTTGGATCACGCGGCTTATAACGGCCAGCACGAGCTGCCGGGTTGGGTGTTCCGGCTTCATGAGTGGACCGGCAGCGGTTATAAAACTCAACCAGTCTTCCTGTTGATGTTGGCCGCATCGCTCATTGCCGATTACTGGTTGCTGAACAAAATACGAAACCGCCTTACGTCGCTGCCGAACGAGCCGCTTTTTAATCCGTTTACCGAACTGTGGAATATGATCCGCTCTCTTTGCCTCGACCGGGGGAAATTCATATATTGGCTTGGCTTTTACCGGGAGCGCAGGGAGCTTGGATTTCATTTGCTCTACGGGAACGAGGAAGCGGCCGATCGGAAGGAGTCTATCCAGGCTCGGGTGAAAGCTCTTTGCCAGGTGCTGACCGGACTCGCAGTGATTCTGCTTGCGGCCGGTTTGTTCGCAAGCATCGGGGCTCATACGGGCGGAGGGGAAACGGCATGTTTCGCCTGCATGTTCGATTCGCTGCAAGATTGGTGGGATCGGCTGGAATGGTATGAACAGGGCGCGATCGTGCTCGGGGCCCTTGCCCTGTCACTGCTCTTCGTCGGATTCTGGCCGGCTTTTGGCTTCGCGATGACGTCGATGGGAATCGCCGGGAGCGGACATGAGATTGCCGGTTATATCCGCAATCCGAAGAAGCTGCTGACTCCCGAAAATGCGCTTGGCGTGGCTGTAGGCATTGTACTAAGCCGAATCCCGTTCGGCAAAGCTCTAAGATGGGTGGGGATGAAAGGGCGCGGGTATGTTCGCAAGCTTCTGGATAAGCTCGGTTCCCGGAAGCCGGATGACGATACGCCGAATAAGAATAAAGCCGATGAGGGGATGGGTAAAGTTGAAAATGCTTTACCTAACCTAGAAAATGCAAAGATAGACCCTCGAAAACTTACAGACTACGCTTTGAATCCGGAACATCCCGTCGGACGCAACAAAGCGAAAGTTTTTGATAGTGCTCTAGGGTACAATAAATCCAATGCCGATGACTTGATGAAACAGGTTCAAGAGAAGTTACCTCAGAGTGAAGCTGTTTTGGGTAAAGCGGACCAATATGGACAAAGGTATACTGTAGATATGCAGATAACAGGTCCAAATGGAAATACAACTACAGTTAGAACAGGTTGGATTCTGAAGCCGGGTTCAGATGTACCGGAGATGACAACAATATATGTAAAGTAGGTGATTAAATGAGATTTAACGAACTCGATACTGTCGTGGTATTGAATGATTACCCAAATGAAGGATTAAAAAAGGGTGACATCGGAGTGATAGTTTCAGTGCATACAACTCCGAATGAAGCCTATGAAATCGAATTTGTAGATGATACAGGTATTACTATAGCTATGATTGTACTTCAGCCCAATGAAATTGAGCTGTATGTGGGTTAGTTGTATGGTGGGGCTACCCAGTGCCGATGAACCCATCATTAAACCGATAACACATATAACCCATGTGATACCTGTATAAAGATTTCGTCATTTCGTTTGTACGCACAATAATGCTTGATAATTTATAACCCAAATAACGCTAAAGTGTTACATAAAACAGGTCGATTATGGTCAGATACCACCATGATTGACCTGTTTTTTGTTATCTTCGTTTTCTTGCGTTTTTTCAAATTTACCCGCTACTGTAGAATACCCCTACAGCGATAGTGAGGGAGAGGAAGACTGAATCGCAACTTTCAAGATGCATAGCACGACAACTATAGTAAGGGCGGTAAAAAGAAGATTACTTTATCCGCAACATAACTGACCATTGCAACGATGATTACTTTGTTAAGAACAATCTGGTAACGTGCCAGTCAACATATACAGGTAAGGATACGTTTTAGGCTAGCCGCCTGCCCTCTAATATAGTCCGAAATTCGTTAAAAAATTTCGGTTGGGGGCTGAACATGGAAGACGTACAAGTTTCGATTGACCGCATTGTAGTCGAGTTTACGGACATCTACTGGTCCATCAGGATTAACAAAGTACTCTCCATAGATTCTCCTAATCTCAAGGTGATGAAATCCTGCGAATGAGTGAGTATATGTGAGATAAACCCTTAATACTGAGGGACGGGTGACGTTAGTTAAACAAATAAGGGCAGTTTGCTGCGGCAGCTGCTACCTTTATTTATTAAGTCAACTGGCAGGATAACGGAACAGTTTAGAGGGAATTTTTGTTTAAACCAAACTCGCCCTTAAATAGTTAAAATATAACACTTATAATTAATGGGAAAAGAAGAAAGAGGTGACGACTCTATGCTAGCAGAACGTCCTAGCATTATTCTAATAACAGGAATAATGGCAAGCGGAAAATCAACAGTAGCACAGTTACTTTCCGAACGGTTTGAGAAATCGGTGCATTTACGAGGAGATATTTTTCGGAGAATGATCGTTAATAACCGCAAAGAGGTGCAGCCAAACGCGGGAAATGACGAGATGGATCAATTACGGCTCCGGTATCGACTGGCCGCGCAGTCTGCGGATGCCTATTTTCAAGCTGGATTTACTGTTGTAGTTCAGGATGTTGTAATTGGTCCAATGCTGAACGATTTTATTTCTTTCATCCAAAGCCGCCCCTTCTATGTTGTGGTTCTTTGTCCGAACTCGTCAATCGTCAAACAGAGGGAAGCTGCCCGTTTAAAAAAAGGATATGTTGTTTGGACTGTGGAAGGGCTGGACAGTCTGTTACGAAATGAAACACCCCAAATCGGAATGTGGATAGACTCATCTGAATTGACACCTGAAGAAACCGTTATTGAAATTGTAACGAGATTGCAGGATGAGGCGCTTCTAACGTAAGAGATTCAACTAACGGGACACGATAGCTAAATAAATGACAACGGTGCAGTCCACAACGGTACGCCCAATTTTTATTGATTTGAAAGGGCAGTTACTTATTTTAGAAYGGCATGATTGCGCAACATTCAATGTGACTAATACGTCGAAGTTAACAAAGCATACTAGGGGGGAACAGCATGAACAAAATGAAATTTTTTAGCTTTTGCTTATTAGTCAGTGTTACGATTTTAAGTGGTTGCAGTCAATCTAGTAAAGAAAATGCCGATGCCGATGCGACTGCTCTACTGAACGAACTAAGCGCGAATTCAGACGTAAACTCAAATGTCCCAACCGCCGGAGCAGCAAAGGAAGAAGGTTTCACTGAAATTGAGGCCATCGCAATGGTTTTAAAGGCACTTACCAAGGGATTAGATGGACAACCTTCTATCGATTTCCCAAATAAATCTGGGGAGACAAAGAAAGTAGAAGCTCCAATCGGCGGCAAGGCAGGAACAACAACAAACTTGGAATTGACAACGAACGTTGAAAAAAAGGAAGACGGAACATTTGTGGTCACGCTAAAGAAAGATTGGAATGTAAAAGTAGGCAACAAAGAAGCGGTCAGCTATTGGGAATATCAAGTGAATTCAAAAGGAGTCAAACTATTAAAAATTGAAGATAATGACAATTTGATTGCGATAATAAAATAGATCAACGTTGTATGTTTCCCTAACGGATAATGATACTTTAATACAGAAGGCTGCCAAAACGTACGGTAGCCTTCGTTACGCTAACGGGCAGGATAGTGAAACAATTAGCACCGCATTTATTTCCGCTTATTGGGAAAATTAAAATATCCCATTGGCGAGGTGTTATCATTTGATGAAGGTGATTTTGGCATTCGTATTAGCATTCACGCTAGTTGTCCCGATCAATAATTCAGTTATGAGTAAAGAAGCATCATCAGAATCCAATACAACGCCGCAATGTCAGTTAGTGCAACAAGCCTTAATGATTGAACTCTATCCGAAAATAAGGAGCGTCCTCAGAGAAAGGTATCGCACTGATTTTCTCTTCGGAAATGCTCGCGTGCTACCGATAATAAATTCGGATAACCTTGTATCTGAATTCAAGATAGAAGGAGAAGTACTTACAAAAGATAACAGCTCTGAAACAGTACAGATTACCTTTCGGGCGGATGTAGAAAAAGGGTATAAAGCCGATGGTATGAGCGTTGTTTCTAAGCAACCAAGTGAATGAGGTTGGACCAGAACGTTAAACTAACGGAGAACGTTAGTTCAATGAAGGACTCGATACAAACGATGAAGGAGCTACCGCGAAAGTAAGTTGATATTTATTTTTTGAATAAAGTTAGAAAAAAAGCTGATGCAAATTAAATGCATCAGCTTTTTTAATATACACAGTCTTAGTTGCAGTGCTCCTCAATTTTAACATTATCATTTTGTATGATGACATTTGAGTATCCAGATAAAGATTCCGTGTATGAACATATTGATTTATTTGTAACTTCCCCTCGTGAATCGGTATATTTTATGTATATCCGACCCACTCCAGTTAATTTAAGGTTTGGTGTAACCTTTAATTTCTTACCGCTCTGAATCCCACTATCGTCAAGATCTTTCGATTCCAATGAATCACTTGTGATAACCCCTGTTTCAACAGTTACAATATCATAATCAGATTGATTATCTATAGTCACCGTGAAGCTTCTAAATTGATTGATAAAGTCTAAATTATTTCTAACTATAAAAAAGATTCCAGCTAATATAACAAACACTAATCCAATGATAATAATTGAAATGTACTTCCTATTCATTTTATTCATATCCTTTATAATAAGAGAAACGAAATTTACCCAAAGAATGTTACAACCATTGTTTTATATTCTTTATTCTGACAGCTCTTGTACGTAGACTTCTTCTGAGAACCATTGTCCTAAACATTTGTAAAAAATAAAGGTTTTTGTACAGATGTCCTAGTTATAAGCGTTAAGCACGGGCAGTTTAGCGTGGCTGACCGACACTTACATAACTTTACATTATCGCTTTATTACGGTAATATATTAGAGGAGTAAAGCGATAAAGGATGTGGTCTTAATCGAATTCATTCGGCTAGCAATACCAAAAAGCAATACCTCAGTTAAGAAGGGAGTTTGTTATGGTGCGAGAGGCATTAATTAACAGAAAAACAAAAGAAACAGAAATTAAACTTGAGCTTAATCTCGATGAATACAGTGAAGGCAACATCAACACGGGAATTGGATTCTTTAACCATATGCTCACGCTTTTTGCTTTTAGGGCAGGAATAAAACTAAATGTGGATTGCAAAGGTGATTTAGAGATAGATGGGCATCACACGGTTGAGGACATTGGAATATGCTTGGGGCAAGCAATCAAAAAGGCTATAGGGGATAAAATAGGCATAAACCGTTATGGTAGTTCGCGAATACCTATGGATGAGAGCTTAGCATTAGTGGATTTGAGTATATCTAATCGCTCTTTTTTAGTGTTTAACGTGGAAATGCCGTCAACACGATCAGGCGAGTTTGAAACCGAATTAACCGAAGAGTTTTTTCTCGCTGTAGCGCATAATAGCGGGATAACCATGCACATCAATTTGGAATACGGCAGAAATACACACCATATAAATGAGGCAATTTTCGTGGCATTCGGCGATGCGTTGAAGAAAGCAATTAGGATAACAGGCGATGTTATTCCGTCTACGAAGGGTACGTTATCA
>NZ_JBFUHJ010000106.1:0-15333 GCF_056402455.1 Paenibacillus sp. P4_A7
GTGTTTATTCTTGAGTCGAGTGTGATTCAAGAATAAACACTATCCATCCTATAATCTGAATTCAACTATTCCAATATATAGTACGATCACAAATTTTATTGATTAAAGAGTGATCATGACTAATAACAACAAGTCCAATATGACGTTCCTTCACGATATGAAGAACAGCATGCCATATTTGCGCTTGCGTAATCGAATCCAGCATCGTTGTCATTTCATCGGCTATTAGAACTTGAGTCAGTGGATTCAACGCTCTAGCGATGCAAATACGCTGTAATTCTCCACCAGACAATTCACCTGGCCAACGCAGCAGCCACTCTTCCTTTATGCCAAGCGTTTGGAGGAAAGCAAGCTCAGGTGTCCAGCTTTCGGTCAATGTGGTTATCAACTTTAAACGCGGATTTACAGCACGCTCTGGATGCTGGAATACCATTTGCACGGGATTATATAAACCTCTTTCGGCCTTATTCCCACCATCAATCAACACTTTTCCCTCATGAGGCTTATAATACCCTGCTAAAATACGACCGAGCGTTGTCTTCCCGCTTCCACTGGGCCCGATAAGTCCAACTACTTCACCARCATTAACCGTAATATTGAAGTTTCTGAACAACCAAGGATCATTATCGTAACGCCAGCCTAAATCTTTGCCTTCAAGAAGCATGAATACACCTCACAGACCCACCCCGAACAGAAACCATTGCCGGACGATCAATTGTACATTCTGTTGTAGCTGAATGGCAGCGATCCGCAAAAGCACACCCAGTTGACGATGAGGTCATCGATGGTTGACTGCCTGGATATATTTCGAAACCGTTTTGAGGCAGCGCACGCCATAATGCCTGACTATAGGGATGTCTGAGAGACGCTCCCCTGCCCTGAAAATCAGTTACAGGAGCTATCTCAACACAAGTGCCCGCGTAAAATACAGCCACCTTATCTGCAATTCTAACCGCAGCCTCAATATCATGTGTGATGAGCAGTACCGAGCAGCCAGCCTCAGCCAACTCTTTGAATCGGATCAGCGCTTCTGATACATCATCCGGATGCAGTCCAGGTGTAGGCTCATCCGCAATAATTAACTTTGTACCGCCCAATGTGGCCGTCGAAACTAAAACCTTGCGAGCCATCCCGCCAGATAGCTGAAAAGGAAAGAAACGCTCTACATGCTCGGCTATCCGATATCGTTTAAATAAGTTCCGCTGCTCAACCAGCTGTTCTTTATCACTTTTGCTACTAGAAGAAGACCTCACTTGAGCTCCTACACGGATCAAAGGATCGAGATAGTTGACCGATTGAGGAACAAGAGCTATTTCTTTGCCTCGGAGCTGAGCCTGCCTAGCAGCATCCAGCTTCTCGCCTCGATAGCGAAGTTGGCCCGCAATGACAGCATTGCTCGGCAGTATACCCATAATCGCATGAGCCAACAAGCTTTTTCCAGAGCCGCTTGCACCGACGATCGCTACAATTTCACCTTCCGCTATTGAAAGATCAAGATCTTCTATAATCTGAACATGATGTTGACGCAGACCGCTTCCGTATTGTTTAAAAGAGATTGATAATTTCTCTACTTCCAAGAGTGGCATCCCTTCACCCCTCCCTTCTTAGCCAAAGCCATAGATTTATCTATTGATGTGAACCCCGCGGGTCCATTAACAAGCGTACATATTCGCCCAGCCGATCGAATGATCGAACGGTTGCCAATAGCCCTAAACCCGGAAATACAGCAAGCCACCACATACCTGTCGATAGATAGCGCATCGATTCAGATAGAATAATACCTATTGCCGGCTGATGCGGAGACATCCCTAAGCCTAAAAATGTAATAGCTGCCTCGTGCAATATGGCATGCGGGAACATGAGAAGAAAGCCTACTAGTATTTGTGGCAGCAGATGCGGACTCAAATGTCGCGTTGCTACCCACCATCTGGATTTGCCTAAATGCTTGGAAATAAGAACATATTCCGATGACATGAGCTGCAAAGCTTCCGCTCTCAATACACGGGCCAGACTCGGCCAATGCGTAAGCATGATCCCGATCACGACTCCCCTCAGTCCTCCTCCGCACACAAAGGCAATGAGAATCAACATGACCAAATGTGGCACGCTTAAAAACAAATCGATCAACCAGGAGATGATGCGATCAACGGTTTTCCCCATAGTGGCAGCCATCAAGCCCATTGCTGTTGCAATCAACACACTACTTGCCGCTCCTAGTAAGCCAACCTGTATGCTTAAGGAAAGACCCTTTATCGTACGAGCAAACATATCTCTACCTAGCCAATCGGTTCCAAATAGATGAGCCCATGACGGTGCTAAGTTGCGAAGGTTCAACTGGGTATGCAGGCCATCTGAACCAAGAAGCTTTCTACCCACGATAACAGCTATTAGCAAACAAGCTGCWAATAGTGCTGAAAGAAGCGCTCTCCGCCTATGGTTCCACACCTTCCAGGGTCTAGTACCGGACGAATGCTCCACCATCTTCATCCGTTCATCCCCTTTGGCAGCCGCATTCGAGGATCGATCCATTTATACAATAAATCCGCCAATGCATTGCCGGTAAAAACGAAGAGCGTGCTGCACAATACAAGACCCATAAGTAGAGGTACGTCCCCTCGAAGACCCGACTCTACTGTAGCTTGTCCAAGGCCTGGATAAGAGAATACCTGCTCAGCGAGCACTGCACCTCCGAACAACTCTCCGAATGAAGCAAATTGAAGCGTAATAGCGGGCAGCGCAATATTGCGCAATCCATGCCTGCGAAGCAGGCCGAATCCCTTCTCGCCTCTTGCTCTTGCAAACAAGATATAATCGCTCGCCATCACATCGATTAGCTTCTGCCTGGTATGAAGGGCGATCGGCGCAATCCCGACTATGCTTAATGTCATTGCTGGAAGCGCCATATGACGAATATAGTCAAGCAGAGTAACACTTTCAGAGAGTACGCCGGCAGGACTTCCAAGTCCAATTGGGAACCATCCCAGCCATACCGCGAATACCATCATAAGTAATAGCCCTACCCAGAAGGTGGGTGTGGAAGCGAGCGTATAGCAGTACCATTTAATTAAACGGTCTACCCATGAATCTTTTCTCATCGCTGCGATTACACCGGCAGTAAAACCAATGATGCCCGACAGCAGCCAGGCTGCTGCCATAAGCACGATTGAATGCAGAAATCGTCCAGCAATTACTTCCGTTACCGGTTCACGATAAATCATTGACGTTCCCATATCACCGTGAAGCAAGGCAGTCGCCCATTTTGCAAAGCGTTCAACGGGAGGTCGATCTAGTCCCCAATAAGCCGTAATTTCCTGACGCTGCTCTGGACCAACGCGCATGACGTCTGCACCGATATACGCTTGAATCGGATCAACGGGCGACATGCTTATTAAAACAAACGTTACGACACTGACCGCAGCTAATAGTACAGCCAAACGGACGGCTTTCCTTCCAATGAATGTACTTACTTCGCGAATCATTGCCTCTTACTCACTCCATCTCCAAGCTTGTATATTATCGGTTAACGGCCAACCGTGAGCATGCGGCTGTATCCGCTGTTTGCCTATATCTAATCCATCCTTCACAAGATACAAGTGATCGATGTTCACGAKCCATGCCCAAGGTGCATCACCCTTTGCACTAAGCCCTGTTTCACCGTCCCACTGTGCCTTTTGCCAAAATGGTATAGCCTCATCTTCACTTCGCGCATGTAAGGCTTTCTCCATCCACTGATCCACAGCTTCGTTGCTATAATAGCCCGTATTATAAAAATCGACTCCGCGATAATTACTGCTAAAGATATTATACATTTCAAGAGGATCATGACTGCCAAAGCCTAACAAGACTGCATTGGAATACATAAGCTTCTCAATTTCATCCCAGCTTTTTCCCTCAACGTTGATCTTAATTCCGATCTCTTGAACCATATCCGCAGCCGCGAGTGCCAGAGATTGACGTGTCACGTCACCTGATGGATACAGGAGAGTGAGTTCTGCTTTGATAGAACCCTTCTCTACAATTCCATCCTTATTACTATCCATCCAGCCGTTATCGGCTAATATTTGCTCAGCAGCTTTCTTGTCTCCATCTTTCATTACCGTCTTATCGTTCCACCAAGGAAGTCCATCATTGGCAGAATACGCGGGGGAACCGTGCCCATCCAATATCCCTTCAACTAACGCTTGTCGTTCGATCACAGTATTAATCGCTTTGCGTATAGCTATATCAGCCGTAACATCGTTTCCGATCGGATAACCCTTATCCGTTTTCTCGCCAGAAGGCATATAAGGGAATACAATACCACGATTATCTACCGACTTCACCGCTTCGGTCCGCATACCCGATACCGTTTGCTTACTGAAGGTCGATGGTATATAAGCCACATCTACCTCTCCTGTTTTTGCAGCTGCAAAAGCAGCATCCTCATTTAGAAAGAGAAAGGTCAGTTTTTTGAAAAAAGGCTTATCACCATAGTAGTCCTGATTCACTTCTACGATTAATTGTTGTCCCCGATCCCATTGAACGAATTTGTATGGACCTGACCCAACAGGGTTCGCTGCATAATCACTGCCATATGCATGTTTAGGAATAATACCGGTAGTAATAAGTAGATAAACAAAGGTAGACTGCGGCTCATGAAGTGTAAAGATTACTTCCTCTTGTCCAGCGTTAATACTGGATAAGTTTGATAAATCGATTACCGAACCACTTTGGGCAGCTGTTTCGAAAGTAAATTTCACATCCTCCGCCGTTAGCGGCTTGCCATCCGAAAACTTAGCATCATTTCTAATCTTTACCGTCCATTGCTTGCCGTCCTCGCTTACCTCATAGCTTGTCGCTAAGTCATTAACAATACGTAAATCATCGTCACGCTTCAACAGCGTGCTTTGGAACAGCGGCGAGCCATATCTGCCCCATCCAGTAGTCGGATCAAAACCCGTATCCGGCTCAGAGCCTAGCGCTACAATTAGCTCATCCTTCATTGTTTTTTTCAATGCTTGACCGTTTTTTTTCTCAGCCGCGGCACAGCTTGTCATGATAAGGGTCAAGACAAGTGTTAAAATGAGAATCCCCGATTTTTTCTTCATAGCTAATCAGTTCCCCTATCTCCGTTTTCATTCCTGTTTTAAAATAGCCCGAAACGACAAAGCTCCTTCATGCTTAGGTTCCAATGATAAAGCTCTATTCACATACTCCAAAGCAGTCGCTTCCTCGCCTGTCTCATAATGACAAATTGCAAGACTGTAAAGCACTTCCGTATCCGTTTCATAGTCTTGGATGGAACGCTCGAAGTATTGCATGGCATCCTCAAACAAATCCAGCTGAAACAATAGCATTCCACAGCCTAGAGCCAAATCTTGCGATTCCTCCATCGGATAAAAGCCCGTCCACATCCGATGTATACCATTGCGAATATCTTCTATTTCCTCATCGCTGCTTGTTGGTATCAGCAGCGTGATACGCTTAAGGCTTTGAGCAAATAGCTGCGAATCATATCCGCCTAGCCGCCAAAAGGAAAGGATCTGCTCTAGCTCCAATTGATCCAGATGCTTGTCAAACCACACCTTTATACTGAAGAAATCATCTGGACCAAAACGTTCTACAAAACGTCTATAGGCTAAGCGGGTATTCGCATAGCTTTTCGGGCTGCTAAGCATGAGAATACAACCCACATTCAAGTTTTTGTAATGATGGGTAGTAAATAAGGCCTCTGCACCTTTCTGCTCAAAAACATGTTGAATCGCATGGTAGTTTGCCGTCAAGGAGAAGCTGCCATGATGAACCAGCTTTGGTGGCTCTGCAAATTCCCAGTTTTCAATCCGGTGATCGCCTTTGTCTGCAGTGAGCAGCAGAAAGCCCTCTTCTGATAACTGACCAAGTCGCTCTAAACAGGACAGACCTATTTCTGGGAATAGAATATGTGAGTCTTCAAGCTTCTCCTTATAGAGTTCTATGACGCTGCGATAGGGGTAAGATTCCTGTTCATATTCAGCTGCTCTACGGTAATGGTACTCCGTATTGACCTTCCCCAGCAGCTCTGATACGCAAAGGCCGGCAGCATCATCTGGAAACGCCATGGATACTTTACATTCGTACATCTTGCTCTCATCTACATAAAGCAGCTCTTGCGGAATACTGTCAAAAAAGTAATTCGCGATAATGAGCAGTGGCTGCCTAAGATCCCCTGATCGAACTGTAATACCTGATTGCGTCAGACGCAGCTCGGTATCCTTAACAGCATCAAATACAGCAAAATCTAGCACGCCCTGCTCTACAAAAGGCAAAAGGCTGCGATGCTGCTGCCAGTAAGCGATATTTTTGACTGGCAAATCACTCATTACATAACGAAATGGAGGCAGCTGAAGTCCCGCATACTCCATTAGCTCGCCTAGCTCCTTTAGCACATGAAAAGCTAATCGGCCTGAGCCCGCTCCGAGTTCTATAATGGTAACAGGTTCTGATATATGGCCTAGTCTGGCTCTATCCTGGAGAAACCCAAATATCATTTCCGCATAAGCAGCAGCTATCATCGGATTGCTTGTTATATATTGAGGAACTTCATCACTCTGCCATGCTTTTATTCCCTGCTCCTCGAAATATGACCGCTGCAGCTCCCATATAGGAGATTCACTGAAGCGATAAATCATTTGATCATTTGTTGTCATTTAAGTTAAACCTACTTTGCATGAATTTCGTCCAACGTGCTTTGTCCCTTTATTATAATGAACTTCCCCCTTGTATCATAGTACTTCATGGCCTTAACATGGTTTTGCATGACTTATGTGATATAATTTTTGGTGTACTACTAAAATAGAGATAGCGCAGGTGGCTAACATGATTGAGGTAAAAACTTCCGAACTAAGCGACGGAGAGTTAAATAGAGGGGTATTTGCTACTCGTGATATATCAAAAGGTGATCTGATCCATGAAGCACCTGTTATTCCTTACCCGAAAGAAGAGCATGTTCACATTGAAAAAACAATACTTGGAGATTATGTATTTGCTTATGGCGAACATCACTCGGCTATCCTTTTAGGATATGGCATGTTGTTTAACCATTCCTACGAGCCAAATGCCTTTTATGATCTTAACTTTGATAATCATACCGTTGATTTCTTTGCCTATACAGACATTAAAGCTGGGGACGAGCTGTTGATTAACTATAACGGAGAAGTCGATTGCGAAGATCCATTGTGGTTTAACGAAGATAAAGATACAGATGTAGAAACAGTTACAGATAAAGAATAGTACATGCGCGCAAAGCCGTGACAGTCAAGGACGAGAGTCGTTGAACTGCCACGGCTTTTTTTAACTCAAAATATTCATAGATAATATTTGTGCTTTAGTTTCCTCTGTACCCAAATGGTAAATAAGATTATAGATCTCTTTTAGAGAATAATCATAACCATCATTTTCACTATCGTGATGGTAGGGGATTGCTGGAATATGTGCTCGGAAGTACGTTGCGGTATCAAAATCCTCCAACTCATCAAATAATACTTTTAGTTTCTGAGCTTCTTCAGGCGTTGCATCCATTTCCAGCTCATAAGCCGCTTCACCTTGGTTTTCCAAAATTGATTTGGCATGCACCGAAATATAATATCTTCTTTTTTCCACCTCTATATCCTCCCCATATGTATCATTATTTTAGAAAACCCCAAATAATTGCCCCAACGATAACAACCAAAGGAAACAGTAAATAAACAATAAAAACTGGATTTGCTATCCATGGGTGTTTTACGAAAGTAGCACTCGCTCCTTTATCCAGCTCTTGATGCTGTTGTTTCCGGATAATAATGATGGAAATGATCCCTCCGAACACAAAAATCGCAGCTCCGATTATCATTAATACACTCATCTTGCATGACCCTCTCCCTTAAGAATGTTATTTTATTGTTTCATCAACACCGCTTGTTTATGCATATTTCGGCAAAAAGGCAGCCTTCGAGTGGCCGCCTAATTCCCCTTATTTTTCTCTACTTATCCTTTTGGCTTTAAAACAAGTGATGCCAAGAAGGAGAAGATGATGGCGGCAGAAATACCTGCACTGGTCACTTTAAAAATACCTGTAATGATTCCGATTCCGCCGTCCTTCTTCAATTCCTCCAGAGCACCGTGAACGAGTGCATTACCAAAACTCGTTATTGGTACAGATGCGCCTGCACCTGCAAATTTAATGAACGGTTCGTAAATCCCCACTCCATCTGCTACTGCTCCTAAAACAACAAGCAAAACCATTGTATGTGCAGGATCTAGCTTGAATACATCAAAGCAAATTTGCCCGAACACACAAATCAAACCGCCAATCAGAAATGCCCATAGAAATATCATGCTTCTTTCCCTCCGCTTTCAATCGAAACCGCATGCGCGATACAGGGAATACTTTCTCCTTGCTGGAAAGTCAGCGGAGATAATAACGCCCCTGTGGCCACTACTAAAATCCGGTTCAATTCGTGATTACGTACTTTTTTCATCAAATGACCATAAGTAACGACAGCCGAGCAGCCGCAGCCGCTCGCACCTGACTGAACCATTTGCTCATCATAGTTGTAAATCATCATGCCGCAATCCTTATATTCCGTCTGCTGCATGGGGATTTTATGTTTTTTGAATAAATCGCAAGCTATTTCATAGCCAATTTTGGATAGATCACCCGTTACGATTAGATCGTAATAGCCGGGTTCAATTTTTAAATCACGAAAATGAGCTTCGATTGTATCGACTGCGGCAGGCGCCATTGCTGCGCCCATATTGAAAGGATCAGTAAGACCCATATCAACAACTCGTCCGATTGTTGCTGAAGTCACATAAGGACCATTGCCTTTTCGTGAAACGACGCTGGCCCCCGCTCCCGTTACTGTATATTGCGCGGTAGGAGGTTTCTGAGAACCGTACTCCGTCGGGTAGCGGAACTGTTTCTCTACAGAAGCGTTGTGGCTGGAAGCACTGGAAAGTACAAATTTGGCTGAACCCGAATTGACTAGATTGGCGGCCACAGCTAAGCTTTCCATTGAAGTGGAGCATGCTCCAAACATCCCTATATAGGGGATAGACAACGTTCTTGCGGCGAAGCTTGTACTGATGATTTGATTCATCAAATCACCGCCGAGATAGAAGTTGATGTGTTCTTTGGTTAGCCCGGCATTTTCAATTGCCAGCTTAGTTGCTTCCTCTAGTAGGACTCTTTCTGATTTCTCCCAGCTATCCTGTCCCATCCTTAAGTCGCCATGAATAATGTTAAAATCATTAGCTAACGGACCTTGTCCCTCAAATGGACCAACCACGGTTGCTTCCCCAAGAATGGTTGGACGATTTTCAAATATCCAACTTTGGTGTCCCTTCAACATACCTGTTAACCTCCTACTGCAGCAGGATTGAATATCCAATGCAGAATTCCAACTATAAATGCTGCGACGGTTCCAAAAACAATAACAGGTCCGGCTATTTTAAACATTTGACCGCCAACTCCAAGAACAAGTCCTTCACTTCGATGCTCTAGTGCTGCAGATGCCATTGAATTGGCGAATCCGGTAACTGGAACAGCAGAGCCTGCCCCTGCCCATTGTGCGAATTTGTCATAAACACCCAGGCTGGTAAGAATAACAGAAATGATAATCAATACAGCAACTGTTGGATCGCTTGCTTTCTTCTCACTAAAACCTGCCCAATGAACAAACATTTCTTGAATACCTTGACCAAGTAAGCAGATGGCTCCCCCAGCTATAAAGGCTTTTATACAGTTTGTGAAAACGGATCGGGAAGGTTCTCTTTTCTTCGCGAGCTCCTGATATTCTTGCTGAACAGGCGTGAATTTCTTCTTCTTATTTGCCATTGCTATTTTCCTCCCTTAACGGTGTAAGATTGGTTTCATTTCATTAATAACATTTTGCATATGGTTCGCACACTGCTCGTACATTTCTTTTGCTTGCTTATTTTTAGTCGTTAATCCGAACAGCTCTAAGTCTGCTTCACATTTTTTTAATGTGGTATATAACGTTGCTTTCTTTTGCGGCGCTGGTACGACTAATTGATCATCAAATAAATCTACATATAGCTGCTTGTATGAATCGACTTGGCCATAATACACATTTTCTACGGCGACACCGATCTTTTCCAACTCGACATTTAACCACGCACGGTTTAGTCCAATGGTCGCGAGCGGCTCATCCATGATCTTCCCATCCAAAATAACGGCTTGTGGCTCTTGCTCAGGAGCAACTTTGATGCCCAAGTGGTTGGGTGTTAATGGTTGATTCACCCTAGTGAGCAGTACATCTACTCCACCGTTTGGTTCAATCACTGCGAATTCTACATCTGCTATCCTAAAAATACTTTTACTGCGCAACTGCTCCATTAGGTCTTCATTCGTTAAACGTTCCTTCTTTAAATTGTCTTCCAAAATCTTACCGTCTTTAATTAAAACCGTTGGCGTACCGTCAACGAAATCCCTAAACTTTTTGCTTTTTAATTGTAAAAGCTCAATACCTAATGAAACCCCGACCCATACAATTAATGAAATCACCCCTAAATACCAGGTAGAGTCTAATTCCAATGAAATATAAGCAGCTAAGCTACCGATTGTAATCCCGGTAATATACTCGAATAGCGATAGCTGAGATATCTGTCGTTTCCCCAATACCTTCGTCAATGCGAACAGGATGACTACAGAAACCAAAGTCCGCCAAATAACCTCAATCCATTCCGGCACAATAAGGTACCTCCTTCTAAAAATTCTCGATCAAATCCTCACATGGAGATTATGTGTCTAAATGGATTAGATAAACCGAATAATCGATTCCCTAAAAAGGGATGATCACGGTTTTTTGGATCATTTTTGAAGTCGCAATTGTTCCGTTCTTTATCGTTAATTAATTGGATTGGGAAGGGATGAAAACTAGATTTAGGGTGATGTATATTTGCCTTAGTCTGGAGTTAAATTATCATTCGTGGAATTCGTCAGGAGGTGAAATACATGACAGTAGCATCCCAAGTTAARACATGTGTCGCCTMATTAAAAGGTGCGCAAGCAAGTCTTGAGCAATTTGCATTGGAAACCGAGAACCAAGAAGCAAAAGACCTTTTTACAAACGCAGCGCAGCAAACCCAGCAAGTTCTGGATCAAGTTGAAAGCCGCGTTCAACAGTTGGAAAGTGAAGAACCTCAATATAAAGGCTTTTAATAGGAAACAGCCATGCATGAATCATGCATGGCTGTTCCTATTCATTATTGTTAACCTGGACGTTAAACGGAATTTGCTACGTCTAGTCTGACTCCTGCATCTTGACATGCCTGCTGCAAGCTTACATCTGGCAGTCGGTCAGTAACGATTCGCTGCACATCGGATAACGATGCGAACGAAATGAGTACCTTTGACCCGAATTTAGTGTGGTCCAGCACGATATTTGTCTCAGTCGCTTGGCGAATGGCAATCTGCTTAATTTCCGCTTCATAGATGTTCGAGTTGCTAAATCCATGTTCGATATTAACACCCGTTGCGCCTAGAAATACGCGATCAAATGCCATCCCCGACAAGCTTTGCGCCGAAATGGGTCCAACTAACGAATTGGTCGCTTCCAGCAGCATCCCACCGGTCATTAGCACCGGTATCTGTTTGCCTGACAACTCGACAGCGATGTTCAGCGCATTCGTCACTACCGTTATGTTCATTCCCGGCGTCAGGAACCTCGCTATCTGATACGTAGTCGTTCCGCCATCAATAAAGACAGACTCCCCAGCCCTAATAAGCGCTGCCGCATGGCGGCCAATCTTCGTCTTCTCTTCCGTGAGAATACCCGCCCTCTCTTGCAGAGCGATATCTTTCCCTACGAAAATAGCACCGCCGAACGTTCGTTTAATCGCCCCGGTCTCTTCCAATTTCTCTAGATCACGACGTATCGTCATCTCTGTTACCTGATACGTTTCTTTCAATACGGCTAAGCGCAGCTCTCCCTCTTGGGAGAAATGCTCCAGCATTTGCTGCTGTCTTGCGTTTAGTCCAACGTAACTATTATTTTTCATTTCAATATGGCCTCCCGAAAATGGTCTTGCTCGGTGTGCCTTTATTATCTCTGTCTATCAAGTTATGTTCAACTCTAGCCTGTAACTTTCTCTCAAAGGCTACTTATCCTCGACAATGACAGGCATTCTTTCAACCGCAGGGTCTGTAAATATATCGTACTCATCTCGGCTAGTACTGGAGAATTCCGATACGATCGCACCTTCCTGACCTCCCTGAAACCAATGCTTCGTTCCAGGTGGGATCGTATATTGCTGCCCCGGATGTAGGATGATTTCATGAAAAACAGTATAATAAGGCTCGCTTCCAGCAGGAATGATAGCCTGAATGTCTGGCGTTCGCTCTCCTTCGACATACAGTAAAACGCGGCCAAAGCGGCAACGAAAGGTTTCCATTTTACCGGGATCCTCGTTTACATGGGGATGTAGATGCTCAGGGCATGTTTGCCTCGGAAATAAAACAAGATCTTTGGCGCAGTAGCGATCCGTATTCACATACGTAATCAGCTCAAGGCCTTGCAAGGCTAGATTGCCTAGACCGAAGCCTGCCACTTCGATGTTCTCTTGTTCCTCGGCGGTCAGAACGATGCCCGCGCTGGCAAATAGTTTAACAGTACGAGTCTGTGCCTGCTTTACTTCGCTTCGCAGTATCGACATTTTGCTCCCCCCCCTTTCATTTCATGTTTCTTTCCCAAACTCCGCTCTCATTATAGGACCAGCCGGTCATCGACAACGTCACATCACGCTGCTTCCAGCCCGACTGAGCCCGCGTCTGAACATCATCCCAGCTAGGAATCCCACTAACAGCATCTGCTTGCTCCACATTGCAGGCTCCTACACCAACAGCTGCTAACAGCAGCTTCTCTACTGGTAGCCCCTTCGCCAATCCGGCAAGAAAACCGGCAATTGTGCAATCTCCTGCCCCTGTCGTACCGACAACTTCAACCTGATAACAAGGGGCAAGCAGCTCTTTGCCGGACCAAGCATCCAAGTCATGCGAATCTGGTCCGCACAAGCCCATATTTTGTAGTCGCTCCATGCTTGATGTAGTCCGTAAATAAAGACCGTGCTCACCTAGCTTTAATCCTACTAACGCCGCACCCATATCAAGCAATTCCTCAGATAGTGAGCTTAGCAGCGGTCCATTCGCAAAATTCAGAAGCTCTGTTGTACCGTGAAGCTCACAAAGCTCCTTGTACTTCTCGGGCCGCAGCATATATAAAATTTCTTCGAAGCTCGGAAGAAACACATCAACGAAAGGCAGTACACGCTTCAGAATAGCTATCCAATCTGCTCTTCCCGCAGGAGAATCTGGGTCCGGCCGCGCCAAATCTAGTGATAAGGTCAGGCCTTGTTCCTTGACAGCTGATAATAGACGTTCCAGCTCTTCCCCTTGATTCTCATACATTCTGCGCATGAGCGGTGGATAGCCAAAATGGAATAGCTTCGCACCGTTTAAGGATTCGCTCGAAACGTCATCAGCCGTAAATGTATCGTTCGCTCCTGTGCAATGCAGGAAAATCCGATCGACCCCCGGCGGACTGATCACTATGGTATAAGAGCTATGCTCATTCGGAGCTATGATCATACCGTCAGATACTCCATAACCTCTTAAGGTGGTCACTATGGCGTCGCCGAACAGATCGTCCCCTACCTTGCCCATCAGCTTTACCGGAAATCCAAGCCGATGAAGGGCAATCCCTGTATTAGAGACAGCACCTCCTGTGGACAGATGCGCCGGTCCGATGTCTACCAGCTTGCCGGGAGCAAGCAACTCTCCAATACCTTGGCTTTGCTTGCCGCCATATATGACAGGTATGACATCGAGGCAAATATGTCCGGCTACCACGATCTCGGGAGATGCGGTATCGGGCTTATCAATCACGCCAAGGACCCCCAATCGACAGTGATCGTTCCACCAGTACGCTGCGATTCTAATGCCGCAGTGAATAACCGATGACTGCCAGCCGCTTCTTCTGGTAAAGCGCAAGTAAATGGCTGACTCATTCCTTCAGTCCCGTGAACAATCTCATCACAGAAGGCTGCCCACATCTGCAAAATCGAATCGGAGAAGCCAAATTCGAAGAAGCCGCCTGTAATCGTTCCATACGCCGATTTATAAGGCGCATCAACAACATGCCATGCTTGCTGCCCGCCTGATGTATAAGGAAGCGATGTAACCTGCTTCGGATTTTTCGTTGTGAACTCCGCTGAGAACGCCGTTCCCTGAATACGAATAAACCATGTATTCGCATGCCCTGGCGCTATTCGCTTCGTGGATAAAATCATTGGAAATTGCTGATCCTCCGTTTTCACATCGCATGCAAGAATAGCATTGTCCCATGTTTCGCAAGGTGCAGATCCACCTTTGCCATCAGGGCGCTCGTCGACGATCTTGGATAACAGCGCACGCACACTTGCAGGCTTCCAACCAAAACGAAGCGGCAGGTGGAGCACATGAAGCCCAAGGTCGCCCATGCAGCCATATTCGCCATTCATAGCAATTCGACGCTTCCAATTGATCGGCTTATTCGGGTCCAGATCACTGGAGTGCCAGAAGCCAGCCTCAACCTCGATGATCTTTCCAAATTTACCTTCGTTCACCCACTGTACAATTTGCAGTGCTCCAGGGAAGAATGGAAATTCAGATGAGCTGCGTACGACTACTTGAGGATTGTCTTGAATCGCCGCCGCGATATTGTCATTCGCCTTTTTATCAATACCGAAAGGCTTTTCACCAAGCAAATGCTTGCCTGCCCGAATGATATCGATATAGATCTGCTCGTGCAGGTTATGAGGAACCGCACAGTAGATTGCTTCTACCGATGGGTCTGCAAGTAACTCTTTATAGTCGGTGTATGCATGCTTCACGCTTGGGATATTTTCTTGAAACCACTGTGTCGCTGCTGGATTGGCATCACAAACTGCAACGATTTGCGGTTCGAAATCTACTCCTGTCAAATGACACCAGCGAGCTGCCGCGCTAGCAAATTCCTTGCCCATCAGTCCACAGCCGATAACACCGAAAGAAACCACTTGTCTTGTCATTAGTTTTGATCTCCCTTCAGCACAGCAAGCGCCTGCTCAGCTGTCGCTCCCTCATGTACAATGCTCATGAGAGCAGAAGTCATTCCCGCTGGATTTGGATGCTGAATCACGTTACGACCATATACGATACCAGAAGCACCCTGATTCATAAGCTCCACCGTACGGTTCACGATTTCCTCATCACTTGCACGTCCGCCGCCTCGTACCAAGACTGGTATACCGGAAGCAACCTCGATCACTCTATGGTACTCGGTCACGTCATCACTAGGA
>NZ_JBFUHJ010000107.1:0-15275 GCF_056402455.1 Paenibacillus sp. P4_A7
AACTTAGGCTATCTTATCTACATTACAATAATTAATCAAATAATGATAAAAWACTTTTATATCAAGCGTGAAAAGAAAGGTGGGGAAGATATGTTACATACATTCATTATCGAGCCAAAAACCTATATCGCCTTCGAAAACGAGGCGGAACTAATTGAAAAGTGCAAGGAATGGAGCTTACTATCAGAGAAAGCAACCAAGCCAAAAGCATTTTTCTATAAAGGGAACAGCATGAATTTAGCCTGCAGCATTATAGGTTATGCTGATAATATGACTGCGGTCATTCAATTCGAAAATAACCAACATCACTGCATTCACCCCTCCTACTTAAAGGAAATGCAGGCTGCAAATTACGGACAAAAGGTTTCTTTGGCTTCTGAAGATTCGTCAGAGCCCGACGCTACAGCAGTAGAAGCTCAGCAAGCTGAAATTTTACCTCCTGTAGAAGATAAAGTAGATGAGCCTTCGATCGATGATACACCTGCTGCTGAGGAAGCAATAGCAAAGCCTCAAGAGGCTGCGGCTGAAGCTTCTCCGAAGGGAAAAGCTAAAAAAGGCAAAGCTCCAAAGCTTGAGCTTCCTGAGGAAAAGGTCAAAATGACCGCCACCGTACAAGAATTCACTACAGTTCCGAACAATTTCTCCGATAACGAGGACGAAGTCGTCATCTATGAAGCAGTTTCCATTATTGAGCCGGAAACTATTATCGGTGTAGCCTGGTCCAGCCACAGTGCCACACTCAAAAAACTAGAACTGGAAATCGGAGATACGATTACATTTGATGCAAAAATAGTAGCTAAAAAGCTAACAAAGCATCCCGTACCTTACAAAATCAACAATCCAGCGAAAATCGTAAAAGAACAACCACAATCGTAAACGACTATCACTGTCCTCTGCAGCGGCAAAAACGCTTGTTGCTCCAAAGTTAGGAAATAAAAAGGGACTGCACCTTAAGGTCTTCAACCTTTTGGGACAGTCCCTTTCCTATAACATAAGGCAGATAGGTGATGATTCTATTTATCCATGTTTGAGGACTCAACAATCACCCTGTTGATTATTTGCTGTGCAATCTTTTCACCGTTTGCAATGCAATCCGGAATTCCTACCCCATAATACGAGCATCCCGCCAAAATGACATCAGGGAAGCTCTTCTCCATTTTCGTCTCCAAAGACTGAACAATTGCAGGATGCTTGATATGATAATTTGGCATAGCATCATTCCATTTCGTCACTACATGAGACAACGGCTGGGCGTTTAAGCCTAGAGAATCTTCGATATCCTTAAGAGCCACCTTCAACAAGTCAGCTTCGGAAAGCTTTTGCAAGGTTTCATAGGAGGAAACCGAGCTTTTATAAAATAGTCTCACTAATAAACGATTGTTCTTGGAGGTGTGTTCCCACTTCCTACTTGTCCATGTACAGGCATTACAGACTAAGTCGCTGCTATCGGTGACGATAAAGCCGGTCCCATCCTTAGGCAGCATGTGATCGGGAATATCAAAACATACGTATATACTAATCATCGAACTGTTCAGCAGCTGATCGAAATCCTCATCTAGCTCCTCAGTCTGCAATAAAGATTGCGCGGCTGAATGCACCGTACTGAGCACGACAAAGTCTGTCTCGATGGTTTGGCCATTAGCCAAGGTAATGATATAACGTTCATCCGCCTTAACTAGGCTGTTTGCCTTGACCCCTTTTATTACTTCTACCTCAGTCAAACGCTGCTCAAAACCATCAACCAACGTCGATAGCCCATTTTTAAAAGACAAAAACTTTTTATCTCCTGTTCCTTGAAACGTTTTTCGATTCTCAAACAAACCTTGGATGATGCTTCCATATTCATTTTTGTAATCCAATAGATAAGGAAGTGTAGAGGCAAGCGTCAGATCATTTATATTACCGGAGTAAACGCCGGACAAGACTGGTGAAATTTGCTTCTGAACAATCTCATCTCCCAGGAAGGCAGATAAAAATGGACCAATCGAATCATTTTTCGTAAAACTCTCGTTTTTCGTGTAAAAATCCTTGAGCGCATCCACTTTACCCTCTGCCGAAATCAAGGTGCTTTGGGCTAGAGACTCTATGCTTAACGGAATTCCAAAGATCGTATCATCTGGAATCGGCTTTAACTGACCCTCGGCATGAATAAATGACTTACCGGTGGCATTATAAACAACCTCGTCCTCTAAGCCCAGTTTTTCAATTAATGGAGCCATATTGGGCTTCCGGGCGACAATAGAGTCTGCTCCCGATTCCATAATAAACTCACCATCATGAACGGTATTAATTTTTCCGCCAAGTGTGTCATTCGCTTCAATCAGAAGTATGTTTGCAGATAGTTTATTCGCTTTTACTTGTTCTTGCAGATGGTATGCGGTAGATAACCCGGTAATACCACCACCGATGATAACAATTGTTTTCAATTCATACACCTCAAATACATTTTTAAATGGCAAGACTCATGTTGTTTATTCAAGACTCCATAACATAAGCAAGAAGTAAGGCTGCTGTATGGACAATCGCATCAATATGCGTCCGTTCCATCCCATGTGAGGCATGTACCCCTGGTCCGATTAATGCCGCACGTATATTGCTGCCGCCACGTAGTGCCGCTGAAGCATCAGAGCCATAGTGCGGATAAATATCGACTGCATAAGGCAGTTTCTCACGCTTTGCCAGTTCGATCATCCGAGAAGTCATGTTGTAATCGTAAGGCCCTGTAGAGTCTTTCGCACAAATGGAAACATCCTGCTCAGTCGCTGAAAGATCATCTCCAAGTGCTCCCATATCAACGGCAATGAATTCCGTAATATCAGCAGGAATAGAAGAGCTCCCATGACCAACCTCCTCGTACGTTGAGAGTATTAACTTGATTGTGTTAGCAGGGGCTTTCCCTTCCCGTTTGATCCACTCCATGAAACCAAACAATGCTGCAACACTAGCTTTATCGTCCAAATGCCGTGATTTTACCCAACCATTTGGCAGAATACGTGTACGCGGCTCCCATGAAATGATATCGCCAACAGAGATGCCAAGCTTCTCTACATCTTCCTTCGTTTTCACCATTTCATCGATGCGAATTTCCATATTCGCTTCTTCCCGCTTCCAGTCCCTTGCATCGGAATATACGTGAACAGACGCTTTAGTAGACAGCACGGTCCCCTCATATTTTCTGTTGTCACGCGTATGTATTTGACAGTACTCCCCTTCAACTGTATGCATCGCATACCCGCCAATTGGTGTAAATCGTATCATTCCATTTGGCTTAATTGAGCGGACCATGGCTCCAAGCGTATCCAGATGTGCGGAAATTCCAATTACTTTGTCCGTATTTTGACCCGGAATCGTAATGATAGCATTTCCTTTCGGCGTTATTTCCAGCTTATAGCCTAAATTTCTAACCTCGTCCTCAACCTGCTTTATAATGTCCATACAATATCCGCTAGGACTTGGAGTCTTTAACAAAAGCTCAAGCATACTAACTATATAATCTCGATTTAATTGTGGTTCAAGCGGCAAAGCCATCGTCTTGTTCCCCTTTCATTAGTGGAAATACATTCAGCTCGGTAGGAAGCAACTATGTTAATAAAAATAAAGATAGTTAACTTCGGAAAAAGGCCGCTTTTTCCACAAATCGTTTGCACCAGACAACACGATTTGAAAGAGGCGACCTTATGAAAAAGTCTACCACGTTTACAAATCTTGATCAAACAAGCGTAAACGGCTGTCGCCGTCCTCTTCGGCAAAAGCATTCGTTTCGCGGAGATATATAAGCACTTTTATGGCTCAAAACCAAAACTAGTGCTTGACTAAGTATAAGGTTGAAAATGGAAAAACATCTGCCAATCCTGTATTGTTGTAAGTCCTACCCAACAACAAAAAGGAAATGACAGATGCAGAACCAGTATATCAATAAAATACTAGACATACCAGAACTACAAATCCAACAAATCATGTGGATGGGCACGAACGAAATTCATATTGCGGTAACGCCAACAACCTCAAAACAAAGCTGTCCGATTTGTAAATCAGATGAACATGTCATTCTCAAAGGCAGCAACGACACCCGTTCCATTAGACACCTTCCTGCGTTTGAGAAAAAAGTGTATCTTTTGGTTCCTACGATCCGAATGCAGCGTACCCATTGTAATGCCGGTTTTGTTTGGATCTATGACTTTGTTGGGCCTAAAAGGCGGTACAGCAACCTCTTTCGGGCGCAAGCTGCTCAACAAGCCATCGGTTCTACCGCAGCCCATAGCGCTCGTATGCAACTTGCGCCGGCCAGCACCATACAAGGGATGCATAATGAAGCTGTTCCGCTGGAGTGCGAACGACTTTCTGGGCTGGCGTGGGGACAGGCAATAGGAAACAACAGCTTGGTATTAGGTGTAGATGACTTCGCCATCAAGAAAGGGCATACCTATAATACCGGCATCCACGACCTGAAAGGGGAGATGATGCTTGACCTTTTACTTGGACGAAAGCTGGATGATTTACGCGCCTATGCACAGGATTTCCTGCTGCTTGCGCCCAAAGCCGTTGTGATGGATTTGGCCCAAGCCTATCACACTTAGATCAGGGAGTGCTTTCCAAAAGCAATCCGAATCGCCGATCGTTTTCACGTCCATGGTTATGTGATCGAAGCGCTGCAAAAGGTTCGCAAAGCCACACAGTGCAAACTTTCACCACGGGCAAGAGCAAATCTTAAGGCGCACCATCGTCTCTTAAATCCCCAAGCAGAATCGCTATCAATTGAAAGTATGATCGTGCTAGATGAATTGTTGGGTTACTGCCCACTCTTGCGAACCTGTTGGGCATGGAAAGAAGCTTTTACAAGCTGGTACGACCATTCACCCAATGTCGAAGTGGCCACACATAGATTCAACCATTGGTGTGAGCAGGGAGAGAAAATCAATCACGATGCTATCAAAGAGGCAATGAAGACCATGCGTAATTGGCAAGAAGAAATTATTAATTACCATCGATGCCGATGGACCAATGCAACGGTTGAAGGCCGCCATAACCGAATAAAAGCTTATCAAAGACGTCATTATTTCACACGCAACCGTGATCGCTATAAGAGCGGAATTCTAGTCGAATGTAATCGCAATCGGTTTAACTGAATAATCAAGCGCTGATTTCAAGGTTGAGCCACTTTTATAAGTGAAAACTTATAAATTCTTATATATCCAAAAAGACAGGCTGCCAGTTAGTACTGACAGCCTGTCTTTTTATGTTACTAATGGATTCATTCTGATACAAACCTCAGTATCCATTTACCGCCGCTCGTACCAGTATCCTGGCAGTTCCTTTTCCATTCTAAGCAATGCCTCGAGATAATAATAATCTCCCCAGATCATATAATCATCTGGTCCCATATCGCCACGAACATGGTAGGAGCCATGCTCTAACAACCCCTCCGCATTCGGTTGCTCCATTGTGGAGTAATTTTGAACCAAAGAAAGCATCATGCGCTGCACAGCATCAGAGAAATAAGCTCTATCTAGGTCATCTTGCGGCAAATGCTGCAGTAGTTCTAGTATCCCACATGCGGCAATTGCCGAAGCTGAGCTGTCACGGGAAGTCTTCTCATTTTGAGGCGCATCAAAATCCCAATATGCAACGTGATCTTCCGGCAGGCTTTCAATGAAATAACGTGCAAGTCTTCTCGCTGTCTCCAAATACTGCTGGTCAGCTGTATAGCGATAAGAAAGTGCGAATCCATAAATCCCCCACGCTTGCCCTCTCGTCCAGGTTGAGCCGTCTTGATAGCCCTGATGAGTACCGCCTCTTATGGACTCCCCGTTCTCCGGATTAAAATAGAAGGTATGATAAGAAGAGTCATCTCCTCTAACGAGGAAACGTCTGCTTTTATCTGCATGAATAATAGCAACTTCCTTATATTTCGAGTCCCCAGTTTGTTCGGTGGCCCAATATAGAAGCGGCAGATTCATTAGGCAATCAATGATGATACGCCCGCCGTTCTGCTCATCGCCCTCTTTGCCCCAAGCTTGAATAAGCTGAGCTTCCGGCCGCCAGCGATTCATCAATTTGTCGGCTGCATCGAGCGCCAATTGACGTGCTTCAGCATCTCCGTCAATAATCCATCCCGCCATTGCCGACGGCGAATATAGAAATCCAATATCGTGATGATCCAAATTTACGCTGCCTGTCAGCCTATTCCGAAAGTCATTAATTTGCTGCTTTGCTGCCTGACGGAACAACTCATCTCCGCTATATTCATAGGAAAGCCAGACCATACCTGTATAAAAGCCTTCTATCCAGTCTGTACTACTTCCCCAGTTATAACAGTTTGCAGCTGGTCCCTTTGCAATATGTGGGAATGTATCTCCATGCTTCTCTATGTTATTTCTAGTTTTTGAAACAGCATCTTCTATCGCTGATTTCCACAAGATTAGTTCACTCCTTCAGAGAAAATGTAGTCTAAATTCACTTTAAATAGGAGATAACTTCTAATAAAAGCTCGGCAAAGGCTGCGTCAATCTTTTTACCGGATTGTGCATGAATGTGATTTTCTAACGCTTTCCATACATTGTTCATCTGTTTATCATCGACTTGCCCTTGAATGCTTTCTATTTTCGACAATAAGCTCGTTAATATGCCTTCGTTGGTGATCCAACCTTGTTGATAAGCGTAACGAACAGCTTCATCCAAATGATTGACATCCATCCGTACCTCTAGTAAATACGCTGAGGTCGTTTCGTTCCCAGCCGCATCAACCGCCTTTACCTTCACTGCATGTTCGCCGATAGTGAGTGATAACGGACTGAACGTATAGGTGCGGCTTATTGGGACACCGTCCAACTCAAGAGACTCGCTAATCACGCCACTTAGAGGATCGGAAATATCGAACTGAAGGGTGCCGCCATCTGTCCAATACAGGGCCATGTCATTAGTAGGAACGATAACGGGACCCGTCGAATCGATTTTAACAATTGCTGTTTGGATTGCTTCATGATTACCGGCATTATCGACACTGTAGAACCGGATTTGATGTACGCCCTCTTCAATAACAACGATGTTGTTCCCTTCCATAAACGTACCATTGTCCAAACTGAAAAATGTGTTCTGTACGCCGCTGTCCTCATCGCTCGCAGTCAATGTTACCGTTTGCGATGTACGCTGCCAATCTGGCTTCGCATTACTTGTCGTAACTGGCGCTGTCGTATCCTTCTTAAATGTGACTACATGGGTTTTGCCGAATGATCCTGCGACAGTAATATTGAGCTTTAATGACGATGCCGTCTGCGAAACCGAAACCGTGTCATCGGCTTGAATTACCGATAAGCCTGCTTTATTAAGTTCAAGTGCAATCGTGCTCTGCTGTTGCGTCGGATCGGAGACCGCTACAGTCAGCTTGGTTTCCGTTTCCTTTACCATTACTGAAGCCGGATTTTGTGCGGAAATGAAATCAACCGAGGTCGGATTCCAAAAATTTGCCGCCGTAATACCGAGCTTCTTCTCTCTGACCGCATGAACGTCCGGCGTATTGCTCAACACTTCAACATCCGGCGCGCTGCTATAAAGCGCTGTATCCGCTGTATTTTTATTAGGCAGCATCACATAGGAATATGACGCATTCGAAGGCGTTACCCCGTGATCGAAGGCCAGACTCAAATAATTTCGCGTGATTGGAGTCGTCGATTGACCGCTGTTAATGTCTTTCCAGGCGCCGGTTCTCGCTTCGCGCAAAGCATATACATTGGAGTATTCAGGGAAATAATAACCAATGTCGGAACCAGGTGCATTTCCGGCCAAGTGAGCCCATTTAACGTCACCCAATGTTTCCGACCAACCGAGTTGACCCGATTTGAGAGCTCCGTTAATTGTAAGCGCGTTATCTCCCGCATCATTCAGCTTGCGATTATCGATTATGGTCTCAACAGAATGCGATCCGGCTGATGTGCTTGAAATACCCGCACCCAAAGCGACGATTTCATCGTCGAACATAAACCATGACTTTTTACCCTGCAGATTGCTTCCGGTCGATTGCGCAAGCGAGAAATCCATACCTGCTGCACCGTAAAGGCTATCGATCGACGAGCCGCCGACCCATGTTTTCGGATTCATGTAGCTTTTCCACTCGACTGGCGTTATTCCGTTCCCCGATCTGTCTGTTGTCGTACCAGGCAGACGAAACGAATCTACAGTTGGCCAAAAGTCATTTCGGTACTGGGTAGAGTCTTGATTGTACAAATAAGTCATCCCTATTCCCGTATACCAGCCCTTCAAATTTTCGTTATTGCCCTTTTCAAAGGCAGAAATTCGATTCGAGAACATGCTGAGTCCGAAACCATATCCCTCCCGCAAATGGACGATCCGGTCCATGCCTGCAAACACTTGGTTTTTAAGCAATTCTCCGCGCGGCTGGATCGAAGCATCGTTCATCACTTTTTTGACTAGAGCCAGCTCGTAAATCGGTAATCCATCGTAATAATTGGTATATGTTGTATCTGACTGAATCCATTCTTTGGCCATCCGCTTAATAGATAAAGCAACGTCCACAGGAGCACCTTCGGCTAAACGAAGCAAAGTAAGAATCGTGCCTCTGGCACTCCCCGAGCTTTCCCTGGAGATGCCTCTCCCGTTCACCATATCCATATAGAGACCTTTATAAATGACGGGTTCAAACGTATCCGATACCCAGTTATAAACATTGTTTACGTTAGGGTCTGTTACCGGCCATGGAGAGTCATTCAACAAAAACGTCATATCGGCGGCCCGGTTGAGCCATACCGCACCGTATCCCGCTGTATATGCGATGTTAGTGTGTTGAACAAGCGAACCATCCTTATATACACCGTCTCCGTGATCCGTATAAACAAATTCCGGCCCGATGGAATCAAGTCCTTGCTTGATCTTCGCGCTATTGTTACCGATCACGCCCCGCATCGTAACGACCAATGCTTTATCTAGCAGATTGGCCCCCGTTTCTGTCACATTGTTGAGCGTTCTCTTCTTCGGATCCGGAACAAAACGATCAATAGCCTTGATGTATTTAGCTAATTGCACCGGTGTCAAATGATCATACATTAACACAAGGGTATCATTCAGAATTTGTGGTGCTCCGATTTCCCAATCCCACCAGTTGCCGTATTCATTTTTGTTCTCGTTATAGCGGTTCATGTACATCCAGTCCAAAGCACTGATGATGTCATCCCGCAACGCCGCATTCTGATACAGGCTTGAGCCTAGAAGAGAATAAGCGATTGCCATCGTCCTCAGCCTACCATAAGCACTAGAAATTTGGGCCGAATCCGTCGCACTGTTCAGATCACTCCACAAATAAGAACGGCCAACAGCTTTATTGAGTGTATCCCAATACCCATTCATATTCTCATTAGCTACGCTTCCGGCTAATTTAGATAGGTTAGAAGCAATATCCGGATCAGACGGATTGTACTGGGCGCCGCCCGTCAATTTGCCATACCATTTTAACCTTATCCCGCTGTACGCTTGAATCGTTTCGGCTGATTCGACGTTAACAAGACATTGCGTTTTTATCGTTCCATCTGGTGTCGAGGCCATGATAATAGCTGAGCCTAGCCCAGCTCCGGTGACGTTTCCATTGCTGTCCACTGTTGCTACATTCGGATCGCTGGAACTCCAGACGACTGTAAGGTCCGCTGCGTTCGAAGGTGTAAGCGTCGGTGTAATCTTTACGGTTGCATCTTTTCCCATGGAAAAGGCGGTTTGATCAAAAGCAATTCCTGTAATCCCGTTATATTCCTCTAAGCTTATATCGTCGAACCATACTTTTCCTGTTCCCGTTTCAAGGAAAGGTTCAATAACCAATCTCGTGACGCCAGCAGGTATTGTCATAAAAACTTGCTGTAGCGTCCAATCGTTCGTTCCTAACAGTTTGGTAGATGCAGGCCCGTCTCCTACTTTACTCGTGTTATAATATTGCGTTCTGAAGTAGGCCCCTACGCCAGTTACGTTATCGGTTTTCAACCACACTTTAAGTCTGTATGATTTGCCAGCAGTTACCGTCGTAACGCTTTGATTTACAGATACTCTGCTAGTTGCGAAGGCGTCAAGCAAGATTGATTTGCTCCCTTCATGATACGTGCCTGTATCAAGCGTTACATTCACCGTTTTATTCGGAGCTTTCCCGCTTCCGGTTGGAATCCATAAACCCCAGTCTACTGGAGCAGGACTCGTAATACCGCTCCAGCTAGTGTTGGTCGTTGCAGTTGTCAACTCGAAGCTTTCATTCATCATCAAATTCGCCCCTGCAGCCTCCGCCCTATGGTTAGCGTTTTCATAGTAGGGGATGAATGATACAAACAAACTGAAAGTTAAACTGATAGCTAACAGCATACTCACTTTTTTCATTAACTTCACCTCATTGAAATTAATGCTAGCCTTTTATCGCGCCGATCATTACACCTTTGACAAAGTATTTTTGTAAAAAAGGATATAAACAAAGGACAGGAACGGTAGCAATAATGATCGTGGCATACTTGATCGTTTCGCCGACAGGCATCTTGTCCCCGCCGCCTACGCCAGTCATCATTGAATCCGTGCTGTTAGTAATTAAGATTTCCCGCAAAATTAGCTGGAGTGGGTACAACTCCCTTGTCCGAATATAAATGAGTGCATTAAACCAGGCATTCCAATGTCCGACGCCATAGAATAAAATCATAACGGCAATTACCGGCATAGATAATGGCAAAATAATGCGGAACAAAACAGTGAAATCATTAGCACCATCCAGCTTCGCAGATTCCTCCAGGCTGACTGGCACGCCTTGAAAAGCAGTACGCATAATGATCAAATTATAAGCACTCATCGCAACCGGAATAATGAGTGCCCAGCGGGAGTCGAGCATTCCTAAATTATTGACAAGCAAGAAGGTAGGAATCAAGCCGCCGTTAAAAAACATCGTAAATACGATACAAAACATGATCGGATTTTTCCACATGACATTTTGTCTAGAAAGGGCGTACGCTCCCAATGAAGTCATTAATATATTGAGAGACGTACCCACTACGACATAAAACAATGTGTTGGCATAACCGGTTAAAATCGCTGGATTTTGAAAAACCATCTTGTAAGCAACAAATGTTATCCCATGCGGATATAATATGATTCCCCGTACCTTCACTAACCAGGTGGGATCGCTAAGGGATGCAAATAAAACGTACAGAAACGGATAAAGCGTTACAATCGATAAAATGATCATAAATACAACATTGGCTATGTCAAACAACCGTTCTCCGAAACTCCGTTTAACCATCATACGTTACCGACTCCTTTACCAAAGGTTATTCTCACTCGTTTTTCTGCTGATGGCATTGGCAAGGACCAGCAACGTGAAGTTGATTGCTGAGTTGAACAGACCCACCGCAGCACTATAGCTGTAATTGGCCTCCAAAATCCCTTTCCGATACAGGAAAGTCCCGATCACGTCCGCTGTCTCATAAGTGGTGCTGTTGTAAAGAAGGAGAATCTTATCCGTTCCCACTGACATAAAATTACCGATTTGCAAAATAAGTAAAATAATAATGATAGGCATAATGCCGGGAAGCGTTACATTAAAGGTTTGCTTCCAGCGACTTGCTCCGTCCACCTTTGCCGCTTCATATAAGGAGGGATCAATACTGGACATCGCAGACAAGTAAATAATGGATCCCCACCCAATACTTTGCCAAACATTGGAGGATATAAAGATCGTTCGAAACCAACTGCTCTCTCCTAGGAAAGCAATCGGCTCGACACCAAACCAGACAAGAATATTGTTAATCAGCCCATCTCGAGCTAGAAAATCGACCATCATTCCAGAAATAACAACGATGGAGATGAAATGCGGCATATACGTAATCGTTTGTACCGCTCTTTTCAAATAATTGCTGCGCAGCTCATTCAATAGCAGTGCGAGTATAATCGATGCCGGGAATGAAAATAGCAGATCATATAAGCTAAGCAGCAGTGTATTACGCAGCAAACGCCAGAAATAATAGCTGTTGAAGAAATCCTGGAAATGCTGCAATCCTACCCAGGGGCTGTTCCACATCCCTGCTCCGGGAGAAAAATCCTTAAACGCAATTTGCAAGCCATACATCGGCATGTATAGAAAAATCACATAGTAAGCAACAACGGGAATAAGCATCAGATAAATATACTTATTGACCCTGAGGTCACGGAACGCGCGATATTTGAAGGCGTTCTTATCGACCCCCGTCACAGGGGGACCGGATTTTCTATTCAGCATCATGGACATAGTAAGTCCTCCTGTGGGGGTATTTTTATCAATCTTCTTTGGTTAATTTAGAGCGGCCATTCTGAACAATTTTGCATGAATTCGTTATTTTCTGTTATTGTAACGCTCAAGTGCGGCTTGTCTTGCTGAAGTCGCTTCTTCGATTMCCATATTTTTTATTGTCGTTACGAATTTATCAAAGCMATCCATTGACTCAGCACCCATAATAAATTTATTAATCATTTCATCACGATACGTTGTGACATCATTCATTATCGCTGATGTTTTCGAGCCTTCATCCGCAGTCAGTGTAATCGGCGGAAGCAGCTTTGTGATATCCGCTTGCGACCAATTCGCGTTCGCTTCAAGCTGCTCTGGCAGCTGGAAATACTGCTCCAAATAACGCTTGTCTTGAACCATCGGACCGCTCCAGTTTGCAATAAAATATTTCGCCATAGCTTCTGTAATAGGTAGGCCATCTGGATTTTTTAAAATAGTTTCGGTATAGGTCGGATAATCCCCAACCATCGTATAGCTTTCTCCTTCAATCCCGAAGTTGAACAGCAAATGACCTGCTTCCCCATATTTATAATCCAGCCACTTAACAATTTGCTCAGGATTAGCAGCATTTGCAGAGATCGCAGCCCCTATTCCAGAGTATGGGAAGGTATACTGTCCAACTACTTTTCCTCCTGCTTCAAGTGCAGGCAATACAGTTCCAGTCATTGAAAAATCCGGGTTTTCTGCTTTCATTAGTGTGTTGAAACGACCAATCGAGCTGCCAGGATATCCGCTTAATGAACCCAACTGATTTCCTGTTACTTTCGCATCCTTCAGCTTACCATCAGTAGTGGCATAATCACGGTCGATTAACCCTTCTTTATACCATTTGGCCAATGTAGCCAAAAACTCTTTAAATTCAGGCTGAATAGGACCATACTTCACTGTTCCTCCATCTTGATAGAAGCTTGAAGTAATCCCCCACGCTCCAACGAATAGTGAGTTATTATCCAAATCTGCAATGTTAAATAAATAAGGAATTTCATCCTTTTCATTATTGCCGTTCGGATCTCCATCACGGAATGCGGTCAGCATCGTTTCCCATTCCGCTATCGTTTTTGGTGACTCTAACTGTAATTTTTCGAGCCAATCCTTCCGAATAATAGGGCCATGAACGTACGATTGCATCGGATCACCTAATAAGAAAGGCATGGCGTAAATATTTCCTTCATCGGTCGTAATCATTTTACGGAACTCTGGATTCTCATCCAACACTTTGGTCAGATTCGGCGCATGCTCTGCAATCAATTCATTCAGGCGAATAATTCTTTTATCCTTAATCAAGCTGTCCGCACCTTTTGCTGCTCCGCTCCAATTGTATTCGATTACATCTGGAAGCTTACCTGAGGCGATCATCAAGTTGAATTGATCCTTTTCCTGACCTGTTGGCGGATGCTGAAATTCTACTTTTGTGCCTGTAACCTTCTCCAATTCTTTGTATGCAGCTATTTCACCGTAATCTTTCATCGTAGCTGCGACGTTGCCATTTAAGGATACCCAATACGATACCTTTGCTGGATAGCTAGCCTCAGTTCCGGTTTTATCCTCATTCTTTTGCTCATTACTACCATTATTCTTCCCGGTATTCGCTGGTGGATTATTAGATCCGCTGCTGCATCCTGCAACCACTAATAATGCTGTAATCGAAATACTGATAACCATGTACGAAAGCGATTTCATTTTCTTCGTTTTCATTTCGATGACCCTCCTCTTATTCGTTGCGTATTCAACCGTTCGCATTTTGATTATAGAAGATGACTAATAGACTTGCCCATAATCAGTATCCAAAATCACTTGCTAAACTTCATATTTTGGATAAACCAATATTAATCTGGGCTATCTTTTCTTCCGATTGCCCATTTTCTGAGGATAAAATATTGATATTTATATACTTCTGCAATTGAACGATAAAGTCAATTATGTTACGCTGAACACACTTTTAAATGACCTAGCGGGAGGTTTTGGATTAGTGCGACACCGTAAAAATGTCTTTTTAACGTTATGGTTATCTTATCTACTTATCCTTGTCATCCCGGTCACCATCTCAGCTGGCCTGTACACGAATATTGAAAATACGATGGTCGATAATGCTAACCGCTCCAACCTTGCAATGCTCGAGCAAGTCAGACAAGTTGTCGACAGCAACATGCAGGAAATCGATCAATTAACGATTCAAATTGCTACTCACCCCAAGCTACAAACGTTATGGAACATTAAAGAAGGCGAGAGGTATATCGAATATTCCGAAGCAGTCACTGCTCTTAAAAACATACGCAGCGGAAGCGGCTTCATAGGTGACTTCTATATCCATTTAAGAAACCAAGATATCATCTTTTCTCCTAATTTGAAAACGGATACAAATACTTTCTTTACAAAAATATCACCTTATGCAAATAAAAATGTAGACGAAGTAAAAACAAAGCTGTTATCCGGCTATCACTTCAAAACCTTCTGGCCATCAGAAGCGATTATCGACGGGACGCTTTCGAAGAATATCATCGCTTCCGCCATTTCCTTGCCCCTTGGTGAAAGTGAAAATGTTCGGGCAACACTGGTTATGCAGATAGATGAACAACAAATATTTAATCTACTCAAGCAAATCGAATGGGCTAATAGTGCAACTATGTATATAGTAGATGAGTCCGGGCAGGTACTACTGTCTACAGCAGAGAACAATAAATTACCAGAAGGTCTTCCAGAAGGAATGCTGGAAACGGACTACCGTACTTTTAAGTATAATGGTCAAGATATGATGCTTTCCTACACCAGTGGAAAAGGCGGATGGAAATATATTTCCCTTATACCTGAGAAGGTCGTCCTGCAGGGTATACATGAAATGACCGGCTGGGCGATTACACTTCTAATCATTGCCTTGATTGGCGGAACCTCCGCCGCTTATTGGATGGCCTATCGCAGCTACAGTCCGATTCGCGAGATGGTACTTGCTCTGATGAATGGAAAAGAAGATAAAGCTTCTATTTCAGGT
>NZ_JBFUHJ010000108.1:0-15267 GCF_056402455.1 Paenibacillus sp. P4_A7
GATTACAAACTGCTTAAAATGACAGAGCTTACTCAGATTGCTACGGAATTACATTATAGCTACAACTATATTTCGAGTATCTTTTCCAAAGAAGTTGGACTTACGATTAAAGAGTATTACAATCGCAAACGGTTTGAGAAGGCTGTTGAATGGCTTAAAACATCAGATTTGAATATCACACAAATTGCTGAGAAACTTCATTACCAGACTATACATACCTTTAGTAAAGCCTTTAGTAAAAACTTTGGAATTTCTCCAACAGAATATCAGAGCTTATACGCAAATCGTAAATAATGAACAATGGAAAAACGAAAAGGGTTAAATAAAGGCTTCATACATTCTGATAAGATTAACTCGTGAGCAAATATGGGAGGGGTTATATTATGCGAAAAATGAAAGTAGCTGTGATTGGTTGCGGTGCGATAGCATCATCTCAACATATTAAGGCATATGCCAAAAATGATCTTTCAGAAATAAAGTACTTAGTAGATATTAAGCAAGAACGTGCTGTTAAGCTAGCGGAAGAGTATAATGTGCCACATACGGAAGCAGACTTTAGAGCCATATTGGAAGATGAGGAAGTGGAAGCGGTCACGATCTGCACTCCCAATACTTCACATGCTGAGATCGCAATTGCCTGCCTAAACGCAGGTAAGCATGTACTCTGCGAGAAACCCGCTGCTATTAGTATGGAGTGGGTTCATAAGATGAAGGAAGCTGCTGATAAGAATGACAGAATTCTTAGCATAGGTGTAGTTAATCGTTTTAATACGGCTGTTAACAAAATTAAAGAGATGATTGAAGCAGGAGAATTGGGTAAAGTCTACCATATCTATTGTTCCTTTCGTTCACATCGTTCCATTCCGGGACTTGGAGGTCCGTTTACTACAAAAGCGGATTCCGGTGGCGGTGTACTCATTGACTGGGGCGTTCATTTCATCGATTTGATTTTGTATAGTTTAAATCAGCCGAAAGTATTAACGGTATCGGGCACCGTTCATGGCGAGTTAGCTAAAGCGATGGAAGATTACACGTATTTGAGCATGTGGGCAGGTCCTCCTGATTATAACGGTACTTATGATGTGGATGATTTTGTAACAGGGCATATCCGTACATCAGGTCCCTCTATTAGTTTGAATGGAGCATGGGCTCAAAACATTGGGGAATCTGCGATGTTTGTAGAGTTTATGGGGGATAAAGCAGGCGTGAAATTGCAATATGGCGGAGATTTTAAGATTTACACTGCGAAGAATGGGATGCTGCTAGAGACACAGGCTTCCTGTGCCAAAAACGATATGTTCTATGATGAGATCGATGATTTCTTGAAGTCCGCTATGAGCAATACAAAGAACAGATCAAGTATCGATCATGTCCTCCAAACCTCTGAAGTAATGGAAGCTTTGTATAAGTCATCTGAGATTGGRAAAGAAATAGTGCTATGAAGAAAATTGGATTTATAGACTACTACTTAGATGAGTGGCATGCAAATAATTATCCAAAATGGATCAGCGATAACTCTGTACTCACCGGGCGCGATTTCGTTGTTGCTTATGCTTGGGCAGAGCAGGATAAAGAAGGCGGATTAGACACAGCGAGTTGGTGCAGTAAGCATGAGGTTGAGATGCTTCATTCCATGGAAGAGCTGGTTGAAAAATCGGACTATATTATTGTTCTTTCTCCTGATCATCCGGAACACCATGAGAAATTATCCGAAATTGCACTCAAGTCTGGTAAGCCTGTGTATATCGACAAAACATTTTCTCCTGATCTTCAATCGGGACAAAGAATGTTTCAACTGGCAGAGGATAACGGGACACCTTTATTCACTAGCTCAGCGCTGCGTTTTACGAAAGAGCTGTCTGAATATGTAGGCAGTAGTGAGTTCCGCGACTCGTTGGAGTATATGGCAGTGACTGGGACGGGGAAATTTCAAAACTATGCGATTCATCAATTAGAGATGATTGTTTCGGTAATGGGCATTGGTGCACAGCAAATAAAGAGTTTATCTTCGCAAAATGGACGATTATTGGTTCTGGATTATGGGGATGGGCGACGTGCTTCCATGCTTCAGATACAAGATGTACCTTTTCAGGCTTCACTACAGTTGAAGAACGGTGAAGGCGTAGTTATTAGCCAATGTACTGATTTTTTCCCTAGATTCATTCATGCGATACTGGAGTTTTTTGAAACGGCTACTCCACCAGTGCATAAAGAAGAGACTTTAGAGATAATGAGTATTCTAGAAGCTGGGCATAAGGCACTTGAGAATGATGATACTTGGATCAAGATTGAAAGATAAATAGAAAAAGACAGGTCGATTGATAGTTTACGGATTCCGTTTTGAGTTGTAAAGTACACGATTAAAAATAGAACTGACATTCAAACTAACCTTAGTTGGAATGTCAGTTTTTCTTTATTTATGAGGTGCAGCATAAATTGTACTTTGGAATTTTCAACTTAGATGGTAGGAAGTCACTATTAATTGAAAGAGTAAATAACTTTGTTGATGAAGTGATTGGAATTATTGAAATAATTGTTGTGAATATGGATAAAGTTTAACAATAAGGATTTTTTTCATGAGAAGTAAGTCGAAATCTGTTGGTTATCTACAAAACTTCACTGGCTTAAAGAGTGATTTTCATAAGTTCCAAAACTAAAAGTTATTCTAGTTGAAAATTATCCCAAAGGATTATTGAATATGTTTCGTGTGAATACACATAGAGGGCTGTGGAAGCAGAGAACTTTATAACCATCCATTTCCTTTGGATTGTCGGTCAAGGAAAGGTAAGGGATAAAAAGAAATAACTAGCCATATCACTCGTTTTTTATCTAATCAAGCCCTTATTGCCGGGCTTGGTTTTTTTGGCGCTCACTTTATGTTCTGCAAGTACTCGGGTGATCTCCTGTACGTTCCCCGGGTTTCTGTCAAGAGGCTTTACGATATAGTGAAGATGTAGCTAGATGATAGAGGAACAGATGCCTTAAACCATAGGTTTCAGACAGAAGTGAAGGGGATGTTACTGTGAGGGAAGGATTCATCAGGGAGTGCGGATTTGAGAAGTTCAGTCAAGGTCAATGTGGAAATGCTGGTCAAAATATATATGTGTCGCGAAACGGGATTTTGCAGCGAATTCACCTATTCGATGTTAACGGTGACGGTTATATCGATCTGCCTTTCGCCAATTCCCATGATGATGGAGTAAGAGTTCCCGCGTATGTGTATTTGAATCCCTTGGAGGGAAATGAGCGAATTGAAATTCCGACGGAAGGAGCCTATGCGGGTGCCGTAGGGGATCTGAACAATGACGGCTACGATGATCTCGTCATCGGCAATCAATATAATGGCGCAACGAATTATACGTACGCTCAAATCTATTTCGGATCTCCTGAAGGGTATAGTGCCAAAAGGATGCTCAACCTTTGGGCGCCGTCGTGCAAGAGCGTGGCAATCGGTGATTTTAACGGGAATGGACGCAAAGACATCGCATTCGTCAGCTTTGAGAAGCTGCGTTTGTTCTATCAAGAGGAGAAGGGCTTTCGAACGAAAGGATTCACCGATATAGCGCTGGATCATCCGATTGAAGCAATCGCCTCTATGGATCTCGACGGGGACGGCATCGATGACTTGATCATTCGCACGAATACGAGCCGAATCGTCATCTATTGGGGGGGGATCGACGGAATTCAGACGGAACGGCGCACTTGGCTGGAGCCTGCAGTAACGGGAGAACAGCATATCGAAATCGGCGTTGATAGCGCGGCTAGCGGGGCCGGGAATGGAAGTCTGTTCGTGTACGGCGTTTCCGAAACCCCTCGCCTAAAAACGCTTGTACTGAACGGGACACCGCACATCTTCGTATGCCGGGGAGAGCAGGCTGTATTTATTCCCATTGGCGAGGACCGAAGCGTCGGAACGCCGCTTGTGCTCGACAGTGGAAAGGTGACGAGCGCCAGCGTCGGCGATGTACGAGGGAAAGGTCGAGAGGATCTTATATTGTCGTCCCGGCAGTCCGATGGGGAAGGGCTTGAGTGCTCTTGGATTTATTGGGGATCGGAAGCCGGTTACTCGAACGATCGTCGTTCGGCCTTTGCCACGAAGAGTGCATTCGATGTGGTGGCCGCGGATGTGAGCGGAGATGGATGTTCGGACATCATCGTATGCCAGGACAAAACAGATCATCTTTACTCGTATGAATCGCTCATCTATCGGGGATCCCCGGAAGGACTGAATACGCCGCCGATAAGGCTGGAAACCCATTGCGCCGTTGGCGTATTCATCGCTCGTACGATGGATGCCGCTAAACCGCAAGTCATCTTCCTTAATCATCTGACCAATCGGATTCTGGGAGATGTTCCTTCCTACTTGTATCTAGGGGGTCCGGATGGCTTCGCAGCGGATCGCAGAATCGAATTGACTGGATGGGCGGCTACCGAATTAAGAATTTGCGATTTCAACGATGATGGGTATCCGGATGTATTCATGGTCAACAGCAATGAGAACGCCATGCATCTGGACAATGGCTCTTTCGTTTATTACAACGGGCCCGAAGGCTTTCAAGAGAATAACCGCATCGAGCTTCCGACGAAGCAGTCGATGAACAGCTGCTGCGCTGATATCAACCGGGATGGTTGGCTTGACCTCATTGTGGTTGGCCACAACAATGAGGAACTGCTCATCTTCTATGGATCCGAACAGGGGTTCGTAAGCGAGCCTGTTCGAATTAGTCTGATCATCGACGGTGTCGCTTATAGGCAGCCAAGATTTATGACGCTTGCTGATTTGAACAACGACGGTTGGCTGGATCTGGTTATTCCGGATTGCGGAGCGACGGAGAACTTGCTCATCTTGTGGGGCGGGCCGGCCGGATTCGACGTGAACCGTCGAACCTTGCTGCCGGAAGGAGCAGGCATCAGCACACGTGCCGCGGATTTGAACGGCAACGGCTGGCTAGATTTAATCGTCGGCGGGTACAAGGGTCCGGATCCGGGCGATCCATATGCGACCTACGTATATATTTATTGGGGCGGTCCTGACGGGTACGCGAATGATCGAAGAACGGAGCTTCCGGCCAATTTCGCAGTGGATCTCGCCATCGCGGACTTTAACAATGACGGCATACTGGACATCTTCGTCGCTTGTTATCATGGAACGCGGACACGCGATCTCGATTCGTACATCTATTGGGGTCAGCCAGGCGGAATTTATTCCGCAGACCAACGAACGCGTTTGTTCGGCCATTCCGTCGCAGGAGTGTTGGCAGCGGATTTCAATGAAGACGGGTACATCGATTTGGCCATGGCTAATCATAAGACAAACGGCAATCATCCCGGAATGTCCTATGTATGGTGGAACGGACCCGAAGGGTTTTCCGAGCGGCGTATTACCGAGCTGCCCACTAACGGTCCCCATGGGATGACGCATTCTGATATCGGCAACATCATGGACCGAGGTCCCGAGGAATATTATGAGTCGCGATTGATCGAGCTTCCGGCTGGAGGACAGCTTGTCGGCATTTCCTGGATCGCAGATATTCCGACTAAAACGTGGGTCAAGGCGCAGGTGCGAACAGCCGAAAGCGAGGAAGCCTTGCGGGTGGAGGAATGGTCAGGTCCGCAGGGGAAAAGGACTTGGTTTGAAGGGGATAGCAGGTTGCAGGACGGAGTATTTGCCGGATGCTGGATACAGTATCGTCTCGCTCTGGGTGCGGTTAACAGCGGGAGCACGCCCCGAGTTCGCGAAATCATTCTTGCGTATGAAATGGAATAAAACAAAACATACCGGAGAGAAGGAGATGCCGTCATCGAACAGAGAATCATGAACGCGAAGCCGGATGCTGCCGAACAGAGGGAACGCGCTCGCAAGAAATGGAAAAAACTAGCGAGTCAATATCAGCTATTGTTAATGTCCGTTCCCTTCGTAGGTGTACTGGCCGTCTTTACTTATGTTCCCTTGTGGGGATGGATCATGTCCGTTCAGAAATATTCGATACGGAAGGGTATTTTCGGAAGTGAGTTTGTTGGATTTGCCCAGTTCGAGAAGCTTTTTCGGGATGATTGGTTCTATATGGTTCTCCGAAATACGCTCGCGATGAGCACGATGAACCTGGTTACTGGTTTTATAGGTGCTCTTGTGCTGGCGCTTCTGCTCAATGAAGTACGGTTCAAGCTGTTCAAACGAACCATTCAAACGGTCACTTATATCCCGCATTTCGTGTCGTGGGTCGTCATTGCCAGCATACTAACCTTTGTGATGTCCCCGGATCAAGGGCCGTTAAACGAATTTTTGATGTGGCTGGGGCTGATCGACGAGCCTATCTATTTTTTTGCCAAAGAAAAGTGGTTTTGGATCATTCACACGTTGGCCGGTTTATGGAAGGAGCTTGGCTGGAGCACCATTATTTATTTGGCCGTGCTCGCTGGCGTTAATCCTTCGCTGTACGAAGCGGCCGATGTGGATGGCGCGGGCCGCTTCAGAAAAATGATGCATATTTCTTTGCCAGGCATTATGCCTACCGCGGTTATGCTTCTAATCCTGAGTACGGGAAACTTGCTGTCGACGGGATTCGAATCGCAGATGCTGCTAGGCAATAGCTTGGTTATGGAGTATTCGCAGGTGCTGGATCTGTATGCGCTCGATTACGCCTTGAAGATAGGCGACTATTCGTACGGTGTTGTAATCAGCATGTTCAAGTCGGTAGTCAGTATTACGCTAGTGCTTTTGGTTAACAGCTGGGCCAAGCGAGTCGGCCAGTCTTCGGTGCTGTAACGGTACAGGCAAATCCAATTATTGTTGGCGGTGATGAAATGAGAAGCAGGATAACAGTTGGAAATGCACTGTTTCATAGTTTGAATATTTTATTTTTGTCTTTGCTAGGACTGGTGACGTTATATCCGTTTCTTAATTTAATGGCTATTTCATTCAATGAGTCGCTCGATACCTTGCGCGGCGGCATCTACTTATGGCCGCGCCAGTTCACACTCAGCAACTACGAGTTGATCTTAAGCAATCCGCGAATGTTCTCAGCGGCGAGTCTTTCCATCTTAAGAACGGTGATCGGAACCTCTGTATCCGTCTTATGTACGATCATGGTCGCATACGCCTTAAGCCGTCGAGAATATGCGCTGCGCAAGACGCTCAATACGATTATTGTCGTGAGCATGTATGTGAATGGCGGATTAATTCCTTATTATCTGATGATCAAGAGCTTCGGCTTGACCAACACGTTTGCGGTTTACATTATTCCCGGGTTGATCGGTGCGTTCAACGTCATGATTATGCGCAGCTACTTCGATCAGCTTCCCGACGGATTGATCGAATCGGCCAAGCTCGATGGGGCGAGTGAATGGCAAACGTTAACCCGGGTCGTCATGCCGATCAGCTTGCCGGTTATCGCGACGATTACCTTATTCATATCGGTCGGACATTGGAACGCATGGTTCGATAATTTCTTGTATAACAGCAAGGAAAGCTWGACTCTTCTGCAATATGAATTGATGAAAATATTGCTGCAATCCACTGATCAGATTTCCGCGAGCCCCGGACAAGGCACTGACGACGCTTTGATGAGAGTGACGTCGCCGCAGGCGATACGAGCCACAATGACTATCGTCGTGACAATGCCTATTTTGTTCGTGTATCCCTTTATGCAGAAATATTTTATTCAAGGAATGACGCTGGGCGCGATGAAAGAATGATATCTTTTGGGTACAACCCATTGATATAATAAAAAAAGGGGAAGGGTGTTTACATGAAGATGAAGAGAATGCATAGCTTGTTCGCCGGTTTACTCGTTTTTTCAATTATTATTGCGGGATGTAGTGGAGGGAATGGCGCAGCGCCGGCCAATTCTGCTTCTCCTAGCGCTGCGCCATCCGCGTCAGCTCCTGATACGAAGCCGACTGAAGAGCCAATTCAACCGATCACGATTGAAGCGGCGAATTTATTTCCTAATCTGGTTGGGGATAATCCGGTTATGCAGGAATTAACTAAACGGACCGGAGTAACGATGGAATTGAATACGGTTACGGGTGATCGCAATCAGAAATTTGATTTATGGCTGGCTTCCGGAGATTATCCCGCAGATACACTTATCCTTAAGCCGGACTATATCGCTAAGTATAAGGATGCTGGAGCTCTTATCCCGCTTGAAGGTTTGATCGAGGAATTCGGAACAAACATTAAAGAGAAATATGGCGATTATTTCGATCTGCTGAAGGATGAGAACGGTCACATTTATTCGCTATATGTTCCGAATATTGCAACGGAGCCGGCCCCGCAATTGCAAGCGCCGTTCGCCGTTCGTTACGACGTGCTGGAGGAAGCCGGGTATCCGGAGATCAAAAACTTCGACCAGTTGTTTGAAGTTCTGCAATCCTATTATGAGAAACACCCTGAAATCGACGGCAAGAAGATGATCCCTTTCTCGGGATTTAGCTATTACGGCACCGGTGGAGAAAACTTAATGAGCCCTTCGTTCGATTCGTCGGGATTGACGAATCATGGCAGTTTCAAAATCGATGAGAACAATAACGCGATCTTAATGCATGATTCAGAAGAGTTGAAGCAATATTATGAATTTCTCAACAAGCTGAACAACGCAGGCATGCTGGACAAAGAATTTTTCACCCTTAAGAATGATACAATGACCAAAAAAATAACGGAAGGCCGCGTATTGGCAGGCGTTTTCCCGGACTGGTACGTGCAGCCGGAAGTCGAGAAGGCGATGCGCGCATCGGGGGACGTCGATCATTTATTCGCTTATTTCCCGATCATGTTCGACCCGAGTCAGCCTAATCACACCTATGCTTCGTTAAGAACGCGTTCTAATTGGAACTGGGCAATCTCAGATAAATCAAAAAACCCGGAGGCGGTCATCAAATATCTGGACTATATCTTCTCTGATGAAGGTCAAATCTTGATTAACTGGGGGATTGAAGGACAACATTTCGAGATCAAGGACGGCAAGCGTTCCGTTACCGAAGATTACAAGAAGAAAATGGCCGAAAATCCGGATGCGCTATGGAGCGAGCATGCATCGCCTTTCTACGGTACATCCCTGTACCTGGCTCATGGCACCAAGCTGGCGGACGGCGATTACGCCACTCCAACGAACAAGGTATCCGTGAAGAACGGTTACGATGAAAGAACGAAAGAAGTATTAAGCAAATACGGGAAGGAAGTATGGGCGGACTTCCTGCCGCCGCTGCAATATATTCCCGCACTATTGAGTCAATTGGGTGAACTGGAAGACACGCGCGCCGAATTGAAGCGGATCGAGCAGATTTGGCTGAAGGAATCGGCGAATCTGGTATTTGCCAAGTCGCAGGAGGAGTTCGATAAAATATGGGGCGAGCTCAAACAAAAATTGGAACAGTCGGGCAAAGTAAAGGTAGAAGCTGCCTATACAGAATTGTGGAAAACGACGACGGACAGATACAATAAAATGATACAGAAATAAACGACCTGGAGGGGGAAGCGGGATGAGTATTCGCAGCAAGCTATTTTTGACCAACGGTGCTGTCGTTATCCTGCTTCTCGCTTCTTTAACATTCGTATTCGAAAATTACAGCAGAGGGACCATTCTGGACAAATTAAAGGAAAACAACGGGCGCGCACTATCGCAATTCGCGGACAATGTGGACAGCCTATTGAAGTCGTATGAACAGATTGCTGATTTATTATATATGAACGATCCTCTGCAAGAAACCCTGCAGCAGCAAAACAGTCAATCCCTTTCGGAGCAGCATAACGAATATTTCGATAACGTCATGCCTCTGCTCACTTCCATTCGCTCATCCAAACCAATTAGCAAACTCATATTATATAGCGATAACACAGCCTTCCAACTGGGCGACATTAGACCTATCGCCGAAATGCCGGAACTAGTAGAGCTTAGCGCTTGTTCCTCGAACGAACCCCAATTCGGATCGTTCCGAAGCTGGAGCAAGGAAGAAGCCAACGGTAAAAATGTCCTTCGATTAACGCAACGGCTCAATCATCAAGATCCTCGGGCATGTTTATTCGCCGCTATTGACGTTGATATTGGGCAACTGGAGGACTTCTTCCGGATTGAAAACGCCAAATCGCAGTATATCATCAGCTTGTCCGATGGAAATGTTATATTCGATAATACAATTCCGGGTTTCTATGGAGGCAAGGTCGAGGATTATTGGTTTTTTCAAGGGAACCGCAACGTAGAACCGGAAGGCGATCGGGTGGTGCGAACGGATAATCGGGAATATTTGCTTGCCAGCCGCATTATGCATTCGCGCAATAGCGTGGATGGCATGAGAATCATTTCATTAACCCCGCTTAATGAGCTTATGGAGGGAACAAGGGAGATCCGTAGCACGGCGCTGCTTTTGTTTCTAGGCGCTTTGGTTCTATTTGTCATAGCCAATTATATGATTTCGTCCAGATTGACGAGAAGATTAATAGAATTGTCTGTCATAATGAGGAAAACGGATATGGACAACCTCCAGACGATTAAGCATATTAAAGGCCGCGATGAGGTGAGCCAGCTGAGCAGTATGTTTAATGATATGGTTCAAAGGATGCAGCGGTTAATCCTGGAAGTGTATGAGCATGAGCTCGGTCGTAAGGAGATGGAGCTTAGGACCAAGGAATCGGAGCTTTACGCCTTGCAGACGCAGGTGAACCCACATTATCTGTTCAATACGTTAAATGCGATTCGCGGCAATCTGCTGGAGAAGGGCGATCAGGAGAATGCGGATATCGTCACTTTATTGGCCAAGTCGTTTCGCAATGTGTTAGGGAAAAGCGGCCGGATGGTAACGGTGGCGGAGGAGCTTGATATCGTAGAAACGTATTTGAAAATTCAAGCGTTCCGCTTCTCGGATCGCCTTCGTTATGTGATCGACGTCCCGAGACCGCTGCATCGCATGAAATTACCGAAGCTGTCGCTGCAGACGATCGTCGAGAATGCGATCGTTCACGGGCTGGAGCCAAGCGACAAAGAAACGACCATCGCCATACGAGCGGAATTATACGATGAAGGCCGCTTTGGGCTTCTGGTGGAAGATGACGGCCCCGGCATTGCCGGCGATCGATTGGCTGCGATTAGGGAAAGGCTTCAATCGGCCGAGCAGCCGGACGATTCGTTGCATATTGGAATGCGCAATGTTCACCAAAGATTGCGCCAGAGCTTCGGAGCGGAGTACGGGCTGGTCTTAACGAGCGTCGAAGGGGAAGGGACAACCATTGTTTTGAATTTGCCACTGGAAATCGAGGAGTAAACGGTCATGCTCGAATAAGGAATAACGGAGGTTTGTGTGATGGTAARCAAAAGAGGAATCGTACTCAATTTTGACGAATTGCATGACGATTTATTGACATTGGTGGAACAGTCGTCCCTTAATGTATTGGGGCTTCACAATTGGAGCCCGGATGGGCGCTTTGAAACAAAAATCGATGAAATGATCCATTTTCGGAATACGTCTGAGGGATGCGAGCTCATTGATCGTTTTGGGGAAAAAGGAATTGACATTGAATATGAAATACATGCGATAAGCTGGCTGCTGCCGCGTCAATTATTCCCTTCGCACCCCCAGCTATTCCGCATGAACGAAGCTGGCGAGCGGACGCCTGATGCGAATTGTTGCCCTACGAATCAAGAATGTATGGAGATCATTCAGCAGAATAGCATCGTGCTGGCTCAGAAGCTCAAGCCGACCTCGAATCGGTATTTCTTCTGGCAAGACGATACGAAGCCATGGTGCAATTGTATGGAATGTCGTGATTTGTCTTCCAGCGACCAGAATTTATTGTTAATGAATACAATACTGGAAGCGCTCAGATCCGTTCACCCTCAAGCAGAGCTAGCTTTCCTGGCTTACATGAACACGCTGGAGGTGGTTCCCAGCCTAATAGTGCCGTCTGAAGGCATATTTCTGGAGGTAACCGGACCGATCATCCACAATGCGGGCAAATTATTGCGATCGCCGCATCAGGACAAGGAATTTCAGCAGTCTGTAGCCGCTCAGTTGGAGCTGTTTAGTGTTAAGAGTGCCCATGTACTGGAGTATTGGCTGGATGTGTCTTTCCATTCGAATTGGAAGCGGCCGGCGTCCAAGCTATTTTTTGACGAGCAAGAAATTAGTAATGACATTCGCTATTATCAATCTGTCGGCTTTGATTCTATGACGTCCTTTGGTGTGTTTATGGATAAAGATTATTTCGACCAGCATGGGGAGCCGCCTATTCGACAATACGGCAAGCTGCTGGCGTAAGGGAGTTGGGGTACGATCTATAACGTATTGCTCGTTGACGATGAACCTTGGGCGCTGAAGTCGTTGAAATATTTGCTGGATTGGGAAAAGCTCGGATATACAATCGCGGGTGAAGCGACGAACGGCCAACAGGCGATGGATATGTTCCTCGGAAATCCCTATTCCTTAATCATAACGGATATGAAGATGCCGATCGTAAACGGGCTGGAGTTTATCTCCAAGATCCGTTTATCGTCCAATGTCCCGATCATTATTATGAGCGGATACGAAGACTTCGGCTATGTAAAAAACGCGCTTGCATTCGGAGTGAAGGATTATTTGCTAAAACCGGTGGAGGCCAGTGATCTTGAACGCGTATTGATCTCCGTGGATGGAGAGTTGAATCAAACGCGCGTGTTGGACAAAAAGCTGTATCACGGCATTCCGGCTATGAAGGAGCGGCTCGCCAAGGAATGGGCGAACGGCTACGCCAACGCCAAGGATGTGACTGAGAGGCTGATGCTGCTCAGCATTCCTGTCCGGCAGGAGCTTGGCATTTGCTGTCTGCTGGCGGAACTGGATTTGGATGCTGGGGGGGATTCGGCGCTGACGGACGTGGAATTGCAGACGAAACGATTTGCTTCGCGCAATGTCATGGAAGAAGTGTTAGGGTCCGTCGGTGTTGTATTCGAAGACTCGGATTTGAGATATGGCATCGTATTATTCTCACAGTCGGCGAAGCAAGAGCGTTCGGAAGTGCTGGCGCTGGCTGAGCAGCTAAAGCAATATACGGCGCAATTTGCCAAGATTGGCATAACGATCGGTGTAGGAAGGATCGTGTATGCCATACAGGAGACGGCCGATTCGTTCGCGGAGTCAAAGCTGATGTTGGATCAACAGTTTTTTTTCGGCAAACGAATGGTAATTGCCGCGGAACGATTAATGCCGAAAGCGGACGAGACCCGTCCATATGATTGGCACGATATATTGAACGCGATCGAAACAGGGGACATAGAGCAGCTACGGACAAATTTGGAGAACAAATGGACGACATTTGTGAGCGAACAGCTGTCTCCAACGATCATGAAATCGATGATTATGACATTGTTTATTAGTTTTTTCCGCCTTGTTCGCGAGCAAGGGGGAGATTATGAGGAGCTATTCGATCCGAAATRGCAAGACTATGAGAAAATTATTGAAGCTAGGACATTACACGAATTGTTCGAGATCACTTGGAAGAAATATAAAGAAACGGCGGAGCTGTTAAGAAAAAGCAACCGACCGACGGAAGGTGCCATCGATACGGTCAAACGATTGGTGCGCGAGAGCTATAAAGAGAATTTAAGCATGAGAAACATCGCTTCGAAAGTGTATATGAATGCGGCATATTTGGGTCAGCTGTTTAAAGTGGAGACGGGAATGGGCTTTAACGAATATTTGTTTCAGGTGAGAATGGACAATGCCAAGCGAATGCTGCTCCATACGGATATGAAAGTATATGAAATCGCAACGGCTGTAGGGTACAGCGATCTGGATTGGTTTTACAAAAAGTTCAAACAGCATACAGGCTTCAACTCCAGCGAATACCGATTACGGAAACATCTATAACTTATCCCGTTATGTTCTGAATCTTCGGGGGTTCATCCCACATGTGAGGGCACTTATACTTGAGAAGGATATAAGTCCGAATTAACGGGAGGAATAATTTATGTACAGCAAATGGCTTGGAAAAGCAAATGGCAGGCTGAAGGTTTTCGTTTGTTCCCTTCTTGTTTTAACTATGATGGCTTACGGTAATGCAACTGCTGACGGGTTGGCAGCCGGCGGGGAGGATGTCCGAGAGGATACGGAAGTTGAAACTTCCGATATTATTGCCGGAATGATCGATTCGGGTTTGCTGCCTGCGGTAGCAGGATACGCGGAAGCCGACGTCAATCCGGCACAGGGAGTGTTAGGCGGCTTTGGGTATAACCAAAGATTGGAGCTCGATTACAAGAATCGCAGCATTGGTGTCGATCTAGGCTCGAATACGACCGTGAATAGATTGGTTCTGGAGGCTGCACACGCATCGAACCGAGTGGAGAAGCCGGATTTGTCGCTTTATTTAAGCGTAGATAATTTGACGTACAGGAAAGTGACGGATTGGGACTTTGTGAAAGTGGGCAATCAGGTTATTCTGTACAATTTCTCTGAGAAGGCTCGTTACGTAAAGGTGCATAATCATTTCGATGACGGAAGGGGTACCTTCTACCATAACAATCTTCAGGATTTGATACATGCTTACCGGTTGCCGCCTGGCCGATGGACCGCGGACGGCGGGCAGGATTGGTTGTACCGAAAGTCGKTAACGGTTAACAATCCGAACAATGAACCTATCTATGACCGGGCCGTATATGTAACCAAAGCGGAACTTGGCATACAGGATTTGATGGATGCAGGTAAGATGCAACCGGATTTTCGGGATGTCAGATTCGCCCATTCGAACGGGAAAGAGCTTCATTTCTATATGGATGCTGCGGGCTTCTACGTCCGCATACCGGACATGCAGCCGAATGAAAGCGCAGTCATTCATATGTATTATGGAAACACCGCCGCATCCTATCGGGGAAGCTCACAGGAAACGCTGCAAGTGGAATACGGCAATAAATCGTTACTCAGTCATGTACCTAATGGCACCGCAGGTGAGCAAGGCTTTGGCGGTGATTTGAAGCCATTGCGATTAACAGACGGCACTCTGCTGCTCATGGCGGGCTCGAACGGGAACGGCATTTTGGCGAAATATTCATTCGACGGGGGACGGAGCTGGACCAATCCGGAAACGCTCGTATCGTCGGTCAATGCTCCAGGCTCCACATTATATGAATTCCCGGGCGGTGCCTATGTTGATCCGGATACTGGTGAGGTTTATCTTTTTTTTAGCGTGCATCACTATTATGGCGTATGGAGTGGAGGCAGTACTTGTCTTTCTGTAGAAGTGTGTCGCAATGACACGTATGTAGTCAAATCCAATGGATTTAATGGCAAAAAGCCGATATTTGG
>NZ_JBFUHJ010000109.1:0-15169 GCF_056402455.1 Paenibacillus sp. P4_A7
GTCATGAACATTCCGCAGCCCAATGCCAGTAAATCTGTACATTGATCGCTCCTGCTCGAGATTGTCTTGCAGCAGCTTGCTAATCTTCTCTCGTGAGATGCCTATGCCGTCATCCCGGACATAGAGCCTCAGCATACTCTTCTCAAGTCCTCCTTTTATCGTTATCAAGCCTCCATTATGTGGTGTTATCCCATGAAACAACGCATTTTCCACGAGAGGCTGAAGGGTAAGCTTAAGAATCCGGTAATGCAGCAGGCTAGGATCGATATTTAGCTCATATTTATATTGCTCTCCATATCTCACCTGTTGAATGTGCATGTACATACGCAATCCTTCCAGCTCTTCTTCCAACGAGACATATTCCGATTGCTTGTCAAAACTAAAGCTTAGCAGCTTGACCAATGAGCGGATCGTATCGCGAACCTCATCAATTCGCTGCTGTTTAGCCAGACTGCTGATACAAGCAAGAGTGTTATATAGAAAGTGAGGCGCGATTTGGCTTCGCAGCATTTTCAGCTCATATTCCTTCTTCTGCTCCTCCGCCGACTTCGTCTTTTGAAGCAGGCTCTGGATCCGCTCCAGCATGGCATTGTAGCTTTGGGTCAGCCTTCCTATCTCATCCCTCCGCGTAACCGGTAGCTTCGCCACTACCTGGAGATCGTCAAGCCGATCCATTTTCTCGACGAACCTGCGGATTGGATGTGTAAAGGATCGGCTGAGAAGATACGCGCTTAGCAGTAGCACGACGATCCATATCATACTAGCTGTCCGGTAGTTGTTATTAAGCTTCTGTAGGTCCTGGTAGAAATAGTCCTCTTCGATAAAAGCTGCAAGCGTCCAGCCCAAACGGTTTTTCGTCGATTTCACGGCTACCAGTGGATTCAAGGAATTACCCTCTATCCCGCTTACACCAACTTTAAGTGTAACGAGTTGTTTCCGAAATCCTTCTTGAAGATTTGGCGGGTAGGAAGCCTCTTGAAAGGGAAGCAGCTTGTCACGTGAATCCAATCGATTAATGACATTTCCGTCTTTCGAAAATAAAACATAAGATTGATAGATCATAGGAGCAATTCGTTCCGTAAGCAAATTCAGATCCAACTCGACAACGACAACTCCCTGCACCTGTTTGTTTGCGTTCGTAATCGGCAATACATAGGCAAGCGTATGACCGGACATGGGTGAATAGTAAGGCTCACTGACATTAATGGCCAAATAGTTCTGAAGCGCTAGCTTATAAAGCTCCTTCAAGTGGGGATTGCCAATAATCTCATAATAAACCTGTGTGCTCGCAAAAACATCACCGTCAGCTCGAATTATGTACAACATCTTGGCTATCGAATTGTTATAACCAGCGAATTTGCGCAGCGTTTCGATGGCTGCCTGTTCATTTCCCTTCTCCAGCAAATCCTCACGGGTTGAGAGCAGCAGCAGCATATTTTCCACATTGTCCAAGCTGGCATCAATATATTGATTCGTTCTGCTCACGAGCAGTTCAGCATCGCGAATCACTTGATTCTTAAGCATACTCTCAGCCTCATGGAGATTGCGCCATGCAAGCACCAGAAACAGCAGCAGAGTTACGATAAATAAATAGATAAACTGCTTGGTAGCTAGTCCAAGGCTAGCATACCAATTAAACAGCTTCGACATATTTCCCATTCCCCCGCGCTTAGTCTCTCGTGCAGTTAACTATGCCTTTTATAATCTGAAGGGGACACACCGGTCCAATTCCGAAACGTAACGGTAAAATAGCGGTAGCTAGGGATTCCGACCTCTTCCGCAATTTCATACACTTTCTTATTCGTATGCCTCAGCAGCTCAAGCGCCTTCTCCATGCGAAGCCGGGTGATATACTGATTGACTGARCTCCCTGTTTCTTCGCGAAACAATTTACTGACATAATGCGGGCTAAGTCCTACCTGATTAGCAATATGAGGTAGTGAGATTGGCTCCTGCATATGGTCTTTTATCCATTGTACGGCTGAACGAATCTCGATGCGCGAGCGCGTTCTACCCAGCTCTACTACAGTGATATCACGGTTAATGCATGCGACCATTTGAGACAAGGTATGTGCCCCCATCAAATCCGCAATGCTAGCGCCATCAAGCTCAGCACCTTCCTGTACTTTGATCCATTCTACCTGCCAATTCAACATTCGTTCCTTAAGCTGCTCCTGCTTGATTCGATTCTTCAGGCACCAACTGATAAACTCGCCCTGCAAGCAGTCTCTTAAACTAGCAGTGGACCAGCAAGCCTTTCTTAGCAGCTCGTTCATTTCCTTAGCCTTCTTATCCGTCAGGTCCATTAAAGGCAATGGATGGCCAACGTGCACTTGGCTTTCCAAGGAACTATCATAAAAAAGCGCGTCCTTCCATTCGGTGGAATAAGCAAGAGACAGCCCAAGCTCTTCTTTAGTCGAGAACGGATGACTGATAATGGCATGTGCCGATGCTCTATAATTGAACAAAGAAGAATCACGCTGCATCAGCTCCGTCAAGGTTTGTACGACCTTACTAAGGGATTGTATTACCGACTCGGTAGGAAGCGGAGTACCTATAAGGACAAAATACTCCTTCTCTCGTATCGTCAGCCATGTTAACCAATTCGAATCAGAACTTTCCATTTCGGACAGCATTTGCTCGATTCGCTGTTTCTCCTGCACATATGTTGAATGAGGAGCATCCAATATCAAGCGTACCAATAAAATGGGGGACTCCTCATTCACCACAATCGACTGCCAATCAGAGCTGTCCAGCTCTTGTCCAAGCAGCAGTTTGCCAAATAACGAGGATTGCAGCAGCCTCTTATCCCTTTTTTCATTCTCCTGAGCAATTCGCTCCTTGACGATAACAGCTCTTACTTTGTCCATCGCTTGCTTTAACTCTTCTTCTTCCATCGACACCTTTAAAATATATTCAAGCGCTCCAAGGCGGAGCGCTTCTTGCACATAATGAAAATCACTGTGACAAGTTAGCAGTATAATTTGAATAGAAGGATATCGTTTTCTCAATTCCCGTATGAGTGTGATCCCGTCCATAATCGGCATCGTTATATCCGTGATCACAACATCCGGCGTACAGTCTTCGCATAGCTGCAAAGCCTCCAAGCCGTTGCTGGCTTCGCCAATTAATACAGCATCGCATTCCTCCCATGGAAAAATCCGAAGCTCCTGTCTTAGAGGAATCTCATCATCGACGATCAGAACGCTTAGTGGTTTCAATCCCATGATTCCCCTCCTTTCAAATCTCAGAASCTGATATCAGGTTCTTAATTGAGATGAATTGAAAGCGTTATCAATGCGTTTAGCTAATTATAGAGCATATACTCTAATTTCGGCAACCTCCGCTCGTGGACCACCATTTGTTCCGTCAATCCATAATCTGATTTGCTTGGATGCAATCTCTCGACCGAGCATATGCACTCTTTTGCGTTTGTGATTATCCCGTTCCCCTGCAATTTCAACCCATTCCTCTTGAATGAGTGCCTCAATCCGATAGCTGCGCACAACCTCAGGTATAGCATCGAAATTCGTGCGATGATGGTGCAAATTGATTAAATCTTCATTGACGTCGTCGTTAAAGGTTAGATGAATTTCGGCGATTCTTTTCTCTTCTTTCCATTCAAGTTGTATCCATTCAGGCTTGCCCACGTTCATTTCTTCGGACACCCAAAGGTGTGGACCGGCAAATGGCCGGATATAGCCGTCCGTCACATGTTTCGCCGTATATGCCTCGGTATTTGGTGTTACTTTMAAGCATAAAGGACGACGATTCCACTTACGCATACTCCATTGCGATACGGGTTGATCCGGCTGATGATCCTCAAGGTCGGAGGAAACAATCGGCTTTGGTCCCTTCTCGAAGCACAGTATACCAGTCAGCGACATATCCGAACCGTGAAGCTCAATCGCTTCATTTGCCTTTATAATTATAAAAGCATTGCAAGCTGCATCCGGCTGCCAAGACAGATCCAGCTTGACCCATTGATCGCTCCCCTCAGCTACTGTCTTAGAAACCGCTGCAATCCTTTGCTTTGGCACATAATTTTCTCCCTTGCCCGTATGCCAGAGCTCCACCTCAAGCGTCGTGGCCCTTGCTGCATCCAACAGCAGCTCAACCGATTCAAGAGCCGGGTCAATAGGAAACAAAATGCCGAGATCCTTTTCGAGCTGATGCGTGTATGAAGCGCTTGTTATAGCTACTTTATTCATCGTGCTTGATGCCGTTATATGTGCTGATTTCGCCAGATCAAGCGGGTCGTCTCCTGCCATTCCGATAATTGATGCATCCTGCCGCAGCATGATCTGCTGCAAGTCATTCATATGTTCGCGGTGCAGCTTTCGCGGAGATATGCCTTTTTGAACGGATAAAGCAGCACCGCTGCCAGCCGCTTCCCCAATCACAGCACAAGTCGCCATTACCCTTGTCGTGCCGAAGGCAACATGAGTTGCGCTAATATCACGGCCTGCAAACATCAAATTGTTAACATTGTTGGAATACAGACTTCGGAATGGAATATGGTAGATTCCGTCTGGGTACAAATGCTTCGAGCCACTTTCCGTCGAATACATTCCTTGCGGCGGATGGAGGTCAATGGACCAGCCTCCAAAAGCTACCCGGTCATCAAAAGGCTCCTGCGCGATAATATCGTTCTGGTTCAGCATGTAGTCACCTTGAAAACGGCGATATTCCCGCTTACCTGGAATCGATCCGATCCATTCCAGTGTCATATTATCGGCATCGAAGTTTCCTGAATTTTTGATATAATCCCAGATGCCATAAATAACCGACCAGAGCTCATCGCGAATTCGTTCGTTATCATGTACCGTATCCAATTCGCCTCCCCATTCAATCCACCAATAGTGGCAGCCTGAATCACCACTGCGGATAACTCGCTTCATTGGAATCGTCGTTTGCGTGATATCCTTGGCAAAGCTAGGCCTAATATATTTAACTGGACGGTCTGCTTCTTTTGTATAAAAGAGAAGCGTGCTGCCCAGTGTAATGTCGTCAGCTATCTCTGGTGCCCAATCCTCGTTAAATTCCTCCTTGGCTTCACGGCCAATTCGGTATTTGGCGCCAGCAAGAAAACCTACAAGTCCATCCCCGGTACAGTCGATGAACATTTGGCTTTCAAATCGAATCTTCCGCTCCGATCCCATCATCCATCCCGTAACGGAATGAATAATCCGATTATCCTCCTGTCCATCAGCCTCTACCTCATGCACGTCTGTGTTTAGGAACAATCGAATGTTTTGCTCCGCGCGAACGGTCTCGAGCACAATAAGATCCCATAAATAAGGATTACCATCGGGATTCCGGTATTGGTTCTCCACGAACATTTCTCCCATTATGCCCGTTTCCCGTGCATACCGCTGCGTTCCATGTGCCGTAGCGCCACACACCCACACCCTTACTTCACTACTAGAATTACCTCCGAGTACAGGTCTGTTGTTAATGAGCGACACGGTTTGTCCCAGACGGGCAGCTGCCACAGCAGCACATACGCCCGCCAATCCTCCGCCAATGACGGTAATATCAGTTTTTACTTGTTCAAGCTTCATATAAATCCCCCCAAGCATAAATTTAATTTCATCTTATACGAGGGGGTCGTTATTTAACATGCACTACGCTATCATAAAAGCATATACTTTATTTCACTGCGGAGGCTTACAGAAATGACTATTCAAAACGCCAATCTTTTCCCCATTCTTTCACATCATGTTTTTTGGAATCATAAAGAGAAGTTTCAACTCAGTGTGGACGTCTATGATCATTGGGTGCTTTTTGCTGTTGAGGGAGGCAGCTTTTCCTACCAAATAGGCGATGCTAAGGGAATAGCCCAAATGGGCGATGTGATCGTCTGTCCACCGGGACTTAGCTTTCATCGCAGTGTCATAAACTCGCTATCGTTTCACTTTATTGGATTTTCTTTCGGTTCTGTACAGGAGGAGCTTACTAAGAGGAATGAGGACGAGCATGCAGTCCGTCTTCAATTAGACTCATCAGCCTACAAGCTGATTATTGGTCATATGGAACGGCTTGCTGATAATTTGAGATTTCTAAAGCAGCATTTCGATGAAGGGCTTGAACAGAAACACTATTGGCAAAATCATGCGTTAAATGATATTTGGCGGTTATGTCAGCAGTCAGAGGTTCCTATTAGAGATCAGGATAATGAACCGACAGACCCATTGATCGAGCAGGCGAAGCTGTACATTCAGCAATACGGGTTCGGGGATATGAGTTTGCTAAACCTGGCATCCGAGCTCGGAATTAGTCCCGTGCAGCTTAGCCGCCGATTTAGCAGAAGTGAGGGAATGACGCCCTCTCGCTACTTAAGCCATATCCGATTGGAGAAAGTAAAAGCATTGCTAATCGACACCCAGCTTCCCATCGAGAAAATTGCGCAGGCCTGCGGCTTCAACAACGGATTTTATTTGAGTCGTGTATTCACTAAAATACTGAAAACCAGTCCCTCTGCCTACAGGAAAATGAACCGGGTATAGTTCGTTGTGGCATCAGCTTTAGCTTTATTATTCAAACGTAATCAGTTCTTACTCGATTGGATAATTAAGAGATCGTAGGTAGCAGCAACCCCTCCCACTATTCTGAATTTTTCTTCGTATTCCTTATACATGTTGGTGAACAAGAGTCGTAAACTTTGCCCCTTCAAGGTTACGGCTTCTGATGTACTGGCTCCCATTGCTTTAACCGAATGGAGAAGATCCCTCGCGGAAGCATACTTTTCCATATGAATAGTACGTTTATAGTTAATATTTGAATATCCTGATTGCTCAAGCATGTACTGCCATTGGAGCGGCGAATGAAACGACAGTCCGTGACGTTGCGGCTCCATTCCGGACGCACGATAAACTTCATGAAATGACCTATGCATCTCATTGAATGTATCTGGACCGAATGTGGAAAATAGCAATAATCCTCGAGGCCGCAAAATTCGCTGAAGATGTCCGAGCGTATCCTCAGGATTGCTTAGCCATTGAAAACAGGCGTTCGAGACGATGATATCGTAAGTGGAAGCTGGAGGATCAGCCGCCCAACTTTCAATATCCGCATGAATAAAACGTATACGATCCGGTGAACTCTTTCTGGTGCTCTGATGATCATTTGCTAATTGGACACGTCTCTCAGCTAGTTTAATCATCTCGGGTGCAATATCAAGTGCAGTCAGATTCCCACTTGGCCTTTCCTGCACTACCAATTGGGTTAAAGCTCCGGTTCCACAACCGATTTCAAGAATGTTAGGTTCATCTGTGAACCCGTTTCCTCCCCATCCTTTGAGAGATTTTACAAGCTGATCAGCCATTGTTCGCTGAACATGGGCATGCGTATCATATGAAATGGAACTACGATTAAACTGACGTTGAATCGTACTAATTCTGCTGTTGTTCATGCCACCATCTCCTTAATTCTTCAGCTATATGTACCTCCCTTTCCAGAAAGGGCACATGCCCGCAGGCTTGTATTGTAACTAACTTTGCTTGAGGCAGCTGATCCTTGAGCTCCAAAACAGCAGGGTAAGAACAAATTTTGTCCTCAGTCCCGTGAATAAGAAGAACAGGACAAGTAATATTCGGCAATCTAGACATGCAATCCTCGGTTCGTAAAATCTGAAGGCCTGCAATTAGAGCTGGTGCTGACCAACTACCGATTGGGGGAAGGGTTGCAGCAAGACCGATCTCCCATTCTATTTCCGTAAACATGAACGGCCTGAAATTCGTTTCAACAGAATGCTGATCCTTCGAGATTGCTTTGATCATCTGACGAACGTAGGTATCTGATATGCCGAGGACACTTTCTTCTTTGGGACGAGTGAAACGAGCTGTTGCGCCAAAAAGCACAAGACCATCAGCGTAACGATTAGCCGCTAGTCTCAGCGCCAACAAACTCCCTAGTGACCAGCCTGCGATCAGTATCGGTCCTTGAAACCGCCTATCGCTGCAACCTGCTTCATCTGCAATTCGGATCTTCCTAACTGCGGCTTCTGTGATATGAAGCATATTCTCTGGAGAGTCCGCATTGTTATATTCCACAGAAACATGGGCGTATTCCGGCAATAACTCGCGAAGCTGATTAAAAATAGTATCAGGCAGGCTCCATCCAGTTAGCCACAAAATAACACCACTCGATGACGTACTCTCCATTTTCATGGGAATTTTTTCCACTGCATTCATGAACGGATCACTCCTAACTGATGTCCGATTGTACAGATTATTTCGACTGCATTCATCAATTCCTTTTCTTTATGGGCAGCCGATAAGGAGAAGCGAATGCGTGCTGTACCATTAGGAACTGTGGGCGGCCGGATGGCTACCGCTTCTATCCCTTTCCATTCAAGTGCTTCACTGAAACGAAGGGCCACTTCATTTTCACCAACAATCACCGGTACAATAGGAGACTCGCCACAACCGACATCAAAACCAGCATTCATAAGTGAAGACCTAAACAGCCTACTTAACGAGAAGAGGCGCTCACGGCGCCAATGATCAGCTTGGACTAAGGAGAGTGATGCTGCAATACCCGTTACCCAGGAAGGCGGTAATGCCGTTGAATAGATGAGTGGTCTAGCCTTGTTAATTAGCCAGCGAATTAATGTATGACTACCGCAAACATAGGCACCATACACACCAAACGATTTACTGAATGTCCCCATATGTATATCCACCTGATGCTGTAGACCAAGGGCAAAGCAAAGTCCCTGACCTTGTTCCCCGTAAATCCCCCCGCTGTGCGCTTCGTCAACCATCAGCATCGTTCCGTATTTGCGTTTGAGCGCAGCCAGCTTACATAAGAGAGCTGCATCGCCGACCATGGAGAATACGGCATCCGTCACAATCAGCTTTCGCCTTTTATCACGATGCTTAATGAGCAAAGCCTCCAAATGCTCCATATCATTATGTCGGTACCGAGCATGCTCTGCGCGGCTCAATACAATACCGTCAACAATACTCGCATGGTTAAACTGGTCACTGAAAACCACATCATTCCGACCCACAACCGCGCTTATAACACCGGAATTAGCCATATATCCATTTGCAAAAACAAGTGCCGCTTCACTCCTCTGCCAATGTGACAACTTTTCTTCAAGACCTCTATAAGACAAGCGATTACCTGTTACAAGACGTGACGCTCCTGCTCCGCATCCTTCATTAAGAAGAGCTTGGCGCATGGCTTCAATAATTGAAGGATGCTGAGCTAATCCTAGATAGTCATTAGAGGCTAGATTAAGCAGCAAACGTCCTCCTCTCATCGTATAACCAGGAAATTGCAAGGCTGGAGCACTGTCACGTAAACAGCGTTCTAACGAGGCATCTTCTATGAACGCCAGTTCTTTTTCCATCCAGTTCATGATCCGTACCACCTTAAGAGGAGTTCATTTATATTTTCAAAGAGCATTTAACTCAATCTCAAAACCCAAATCTTCAATAATCTGATGATCTGCTGATATATCTTGACCTGTAGTCGTTAAATAATCCCCTACAAAAAGTGAGTTGGCAGCATATAGCGACAATGGCTGCAATGTACGGAGACTAACTTCGCGCCCTCCTGCAACACGAATCTCTTTTGACGGACAGATAAATCGAAACAATGCCAGTACCTTAAGCCCTTTCAGAGCCGGGGTGCGCCCTGCATCCTCCAATGGAGTTCCAGGAATCGCATTCAAAAAATTAATCGGAATCGAATCCGCATCGAGCTCACGGAGCGCATAAGCCATCTCAACTATTTCCTGATTACTTTCACCCATACCGATAATTACACCAGAGCAGGGAGACATACCATATGCTTTTACTTTTTCCACGGTTTCAACACGCTGTTCATAGGTATGCGTAGTCGTAATAGATGAGTAATTATTTTTACTTGTGTTCAAGTTGTGGTTGTAACGGTGTACACCTGCTTCGGCTAAACGTTCGGCTTGACCGTCCTTCAAAATCCCGAGACATGCGCATATTTTCAGCGGCATCGTTGCACGTATTTCTTCAACCGCATTTACGACTTGGTCCAGTTCCTTTTCCGTTGGGCCTTTCCCTGAAGCTACAATGCAGTAGGTTCCTGCTTTTCGTGACATAGCCTCACGAGCTCCAGCAAGAAGCGTTTCTTTGTCGAGCAGGGTGTATTTTTGAACGGGTGCCGTCGATATGATGGACTGTGAGCAATAACCGCAATCTTCGGGGCAATGTCCACTTTTAGCATTAATGATCATGTTCAGTTTCACTTTTTTGCCGTAGTAATGTTTTCTGACCTGAAAAGCAGCTTGCATCAAGTTCAGTATGTCATCGTTATCTGATTCAAGCACAGCCAGCCCTTCTTTAACAGTTAAACACTCACCCGATAGTGCTTTCTCAGCGAGTAACGACCAGTCTATTTTGGATTTCTTTATTGTCATTTCGCTCTCCCTCTATTTGTTTGAATGGTTAATGCTCGCGCGATCGTTTGCAATTGAATTTGCTCTCGAACCACTTGAATCAGCAACGCTGAATTTATTTCGTCCTTCAAGTAGGGGAAATGTCCGAGAAACTTGATGCCGCTATAACGCTCAATTAGAGCTGCATTAGTTGTCACACTCGGGTCGTCATACCTCTCCATTGATTCAGCATCGTTGCAAATAAAGCCTATAATCGGGACCCCATGCTGCTGTAGATAAGCTACTGTAAGGAGCGTGTGATTGATCGTTCCAAGACCCGAACGGGCTACAATTAAAGCCGGAATCCGAAGCTCAGTTATTAAATCCAACATTAAAAAATCATCGGTTAGAGGCACAGCTACGCCCCCTGCCCCTTCGATAAGCAGCGATTCGTAACGATATAATAAGTCTTCGCCAGCAGCCGCTAACCCCTTTAATGTTAAGGTCACACCCGCTTGTTTGGCTGCGAGCAGTGGCGTAAGCGGGGCTTGAAATGTGAATGTCGCTACCGCCTCCGGCTTCTCATTTAGTCCAGTATATTGTAGTAGACGCTCAGCATCAGTTGCTCCACTGCCAAGCAATTCTCCGGACTGGACAGGCTTCCAAACACCGATATTCCTATTTTCAGCGCGAAGGGCTGCAGTGAGTGCCGCAGTTACAATGGTTTTACCAACGCCAGTGTCCGTTCCGACCACAAATACTCCACGCATCAACCTCATAGGGTGGACTCACCTTCAGTCACGCTGAGAATAGCCTCTATCAAAATATCAGTCATCACATCAAGCTCACCCTCAGAACTAGCTAGTGGCGGGATGAATACGACAACATTGCCAAGCGGTCTCGTAAGCATGCCAAGCTCTCTCGCCTTTTGGGTTACGCGAACACCGATTCTTTCCGCCCAATCATACGGTTCACGAGTAACCTTATTGCGCACAAGCTCAATTCCAATCATCAGTCCTTTTTGTCTTATGTCACCGACATGCCGAAAATTATGTAAAGCTGCGAGTTTACGTTCTACGAATGATGCCTTTGATCGTACTCCTTCAATGATGTTACGCTCTTCAAACAGCTTCAAGCTAGCCAAAGCAACTGCACAGCCGAGCGGATTACCTGTGAAGGAATGACCATGGAAAAATGTTTTTTGCTCTTCGTAATCTGCATAAAAGGCGTTGTACACCTCGTCTGTCGCAAGCGTCGCTGCCACGGGCAAATAGCCGCCTGTAAGGCCTTTTCCGATGACCAGCAAATCAGGTGATACCTCTTCAAGATCACAAGCAAACATAGCACCCGTCCGCCCAAAACCTGTCGCCACCTCATCTGCAATGAACAGTACACCATACTTACGGCATAGTGCTGCCATCTCTTGTAAGCAGCCTTCTGGCATTATAATGATGCCACTAGCCCCTTGAACAATCGGCTCTACAATAAGAGCTGCGATTTCATCTGCACTGGACTCGAGTAATTGACGCAACGCCATTAGCGTAGCTTCCTTTACTTCCTCTTCACCGCCATCATAGCGGTAGGCATAAGGATATGGAATGACATACGAAGGAAAGAGCATGGGACGAAACACATCATGATACAGTGGAATCGCACCTACGCTAACCGCACCAATTGTATCTCCGTGATACGCTTGATTCATCGTAATAAACTTTGTTTTACCCTCCTGTCCTTTGTTTTTCCAATATTGAAACGCCATTTTGACCGCAATTTCAACACCCGTTGCACCAGAATCAGAGTAAAACACTTTATTTAACCCTTCGGGTGAAATCTCTACCAATTTCTCTGCAAGTTCAATGGCGGGCACATTAGCCATACCAAGAAGAGTAGAATGTGCAATTCGTCCTAACTGATCTGTGATCGCCTGATTTAGCTCAGGGACGTTGTGCCCATGAACGTTAAGCCACACCGAGGAAAAGCCATCATAATAATCACGCCCATTAACGTCATATAATTTGATTCCTTCACCGCGTTCGATAATTAGAGGATCGGAGTTGTTGTAGTCTTTCATTTGAGTAAAAGGATGCCATAAATATTGCTTATTGATGGCAGATAGTCGTTCATAATGCATAGTCACAGGAAGTTACCACCTTTAGCTAAATAATTTTAATTGTTAACCTATATTTATTTATTTTGGTTAACAATAGAATGTAGCTAGTTTAGCAGACATAAATTTTCCTGTAAAGATAATCATTGCAGAAGTTTTTCAAATCCATTTCAAACGGTTTAACTAGATAAATACGATTCGACCGTAAATTAGCATTGTTCAAGCGGTGGATTAAGAGTCAAAAACGAGGATAGAAATCTACTGAGACAATAAAAAAAACCACTTTAGAAAGTGGTTTGAAGCAATATTTAAATAGAATTTTCTGAACATCTATTACTTCAAAATAAAAATTAGTTGCGACAGCGAGTTTCAAAAGATCTTTCAAGAGAACACTTATCTTATTTTTCCAAAAATTATTTAACTTGTTATTATATTTTATAGGCAGGATAGTTCAATTGTTTCACGAATATCCCACTTAAGGTATTTTTATGAAGTTTGTAAATAAGATGTTATGTGTAATTTCTGAAAAAGAGGTGGAAGTGCAAGAAGTGTAATAGAATTGGTGGCTTTTATTCTCGCCAGGCATGGGGCTGGGGGAATTTTGACATCATAGATTCTTTTAAATTCTTGGCTTTTCATACAGAGAAATGTGGAGAAGAGAATATATGTGTAATTTCTGAACATGATGATAACTATGAAGAAGATTTGAATCAAGAAAAACTAGATTTCTACACTAAAGATTCAATTAGTTATTTTCCTTCCTCTAATGATTGGCGATTCATGATGGAACACAATGAGTTAAATATAGAAGAAATAAATAGTCTGTGGGTTAAACAAGAGAAATATGTACATTTATAAAGCTTTATTCGAGACTTTTGAAGGAAATGAATATACGTTATTTGGAATGGAAAAGAACCTTCCGGAATTAGATGTGAATTACTTAGTAATTGGTGAAATTGTCTCAACCGACATTACTCATAAAACCAAAGAGAAAATTGGAGATATTAAGGGACAATTAATAAGTGTAACAGATATAAAAAGACTTAGTAATCTCGAAGAAGGTAGTAAGTTCACCTAACACCCTCTTTACGCATCCGTCCATTCTGCCTTCGTTCCCGAAGAAGTTAGTTGTGTAATCAGGATGTATATTACAGCAGCAGAGATGCGAATGCACAGTGATTGGAATATTAGTGGTGAAATTATAAAAAGATGAGGAAGAAATTTGATTGTTATTGGAAATTTGGATATCCTGCGTAACTTGATTAGTCGTTATTCACCTCTAATTCATCTAACAGTGGAGATGCTACATCAATTCGTAAAACGTATTGATGTAGATAACCACGGACACCCTATCATTTACCTATTTTCCAGCTTTTCTGATTAATCGTTCTTCAAAACTATCTGCGACACGCACTCAACGTGTGTCGAGTAGACAGTGTGAACAAACTTTATACGATGAGCACCATCCCGGTGACTTATCTTCCAGCAAGACGATCTCCTCTCCTCGCTGTTGTCTTATTTTAATATTTTCTTTCCCTCAAGAACACATTATGCGCCGACCTATTCAAAGGCTACAACCGCATCAACCAACGCTGTCAACTGAGTCTATAACGTCTCTGTACTGAGCGTAAATCCTTCGATTACGGCATCTTCGTCGATCTCAATCAGGATGCATCGTTTCCCTTGATAATTCACCTGTCTCACATACTTTAAATCCTGCGGGCTGACCGAAATCGAGGCTACCTTTGTATCGATCTTAATCGATTTTGAAGTGAATTTCGGCATAACGCTGCTTGCCTTCATTTCATAGTTCCTATCGTCGACGATCGTTTGAAACGCGCGTTCCACTTTTTCCGTCGTCACGTTCTCTATGCCGCTTACTGTCAGCACACGTTCCATATCTTTATAATCCAACTTCGGGGGTTCTTCCTCATCTTCGTTGGTTTCGATTACCTGGTGGATCTCCTCGTACACCTGTGCGAGAGTGGCTACGTCGAGTTGTTCGCCCACCACTTCCTTCACGATGTCTTCGAAAATAGCCCTCTCTTCCATTGCCGTCATGGATCTTTCGGCATTTAAGACCTGTCCGATGAAGTGCGGATCTGGATAATTCGATTTTGCCGTACAATACAGAATGCGGTTCACATCGGAATAGTTATCCGTCACGCTAGGGTAAAAGAACCCGTGCTCCGGCGAACTTAACTTGATAATCGGATCTACAATGACATTGTACTTAAATTCCCTCTCCACATAATCGAACAAGAGAGTTTTCTTTTGCTTCTCCGTGGAATTCACGCTGCATAGAATGAACGGATGCGCGAACAGTTCGTCCTTCCCGCTCTCTTCAGCTTCTTCATTTCTGCCCTTGGTCGGCCGGAAATACTGTCCACGAACGAACGTGACTACTGTATCCTGTTCATACTTGGCATCCACCAACATTTTATCCACCAACAGCAGCATCAGGTCCTTCCATTCTTCAGGATCGCCTGTCGCCAAACCTTGGTGAAGCAGCACTCGCGTTGGATCCTCTGCTTCCTCCTGAAACTTCAACTCGAACAACTTCTGATCCAATTCTCCGGTCAGTAGTTTTTTGAAATTCCCCATATACAGCTCCTGCTTCTCTCTATCCACCAGAGCAAACGCCTGGCGCTCCCAATGATAGACCTCGTTGCTATCCTTCATAATATACACGTTGAGAA